>UREO01000074.1 GCA_900546895.1 uncultured Oscillospiraceae bacterium | reverse complement strand
CGAGATCTGCGCATGTCTCGTGGGCTCGGAGATGTGTATAAGAGACAGGCCCCGGGAATCCCCGGCGGCGGGCGCAGGCCCCCCGCTGTTGCCCGTGGGGTGTGACGCGACGAGCGGCGCGACCCGTGGGCAATTACGCTGCGGGTGCCGCCCACAGGCAGCGGGCCGCAGGCGCAGCGCAGCGTAGCCGAACGGGGGCCTAACCATTGGGCGCAGGAACGCCGCCGTGGTTAAGCCGCGGCGCGACGCGCAAACGGGCGACAAGCGCGCCCCGCCGCGAGCCAAAGCGCCGCACACGAGCGCGGCGCGCGCCGAAACCCGCCGACACCGGGCTACCGTGTACGAGGTGGCTCTGCTTGACGCTCCGCGCGAATGACCGGCCCGGGGCCGCGCCCCTTCTTATCTTGATACTATAGAAACATCTATCGCAATAAAAAACCGCGCAAACCCGCATCACGCTTGGAAAAACCGGCAAAACCCGATTATACTGCCCTCGGCGCTCTCGGTTCCTTAATCGGCTCCTTTGAGACGCACAAAATCTATGCCGCGCTGGTTGCCACCGCTTTGCAGGAAATTTCCAATATGGAACAAAAAGCCCGGCATTTATGGGAATGCGGTACATACCTTGAACTGGACGGGAACGGGCGGCTCGTCAAGTCCAACCTCTGCCGCGAACGCTGGTGTCCGCTCTGCCAATGGCGGCGCTCACTCCGCGTTTACGGGCAGGTGCAGCAAATGCTCGGTTGGCTTGCTCCGCAAAAATTTAAGTATCTGCACCTTGTTCTGACCGTTCCAAACTGCTCCGGCGACGACCTCAAAACGCTCTGCGACTGGCTTTACCGGCGATCTACCGCCATGTTTTCCGACCGGCTTTACAGCCGCCGCGACCAGCTCGCGCCGCTCGCGCACTGCAAGCACTCTTTTCGCGGAATCGTCCGCGCGCTGGAAGTTACTTATAATTCCGATACTGATTTATATCATCCTCATTTGCATTGCCTTATTGCCGTAAAGCCCAGCTATTTCAACAATCCAGCCGACTATTATTCGCAGCAGAAGCTTTCCGTTTTGTGGACGGGCTACGCCGCGCCCACCTTTGGGATGAAGGACGGCGAGCTGTTTGTCCTGCACGTGCAGCGCGTGAAGGACAGCGAGCAGGACAACGCCGTTGCGGAAGTGGCAAAATACGCGGTTAAGCCGTTTCACTGCGACCTTGATATTAGCGGCTACAAGCATATTCTGCCCGTGCTGGACAGGGCGCTTGCCGGGCGGCGAATGCTCCAGCTTTACGGCGTTTTCGCCGACGCGGCACGGGCGCTGAAAATCGACTTGAACGACGACGACGAACAGAGCGACAGCGGCGGGGATACCCGAAAGTTTTCATTCATCAAAGGAAAATACAGGGAGGTTACAAAATGAGAAAATCCAATAAAACCGCAATAAAACGCTTTGCCATCCGGCAGGAGGACGGCGGACATTTCCTTTACTTCCTAAACCGGTACGGCTATGTCGTGCGCCTGGGGCGCTTCGGGAGCTACGGCGCAGCGCTGTGGTTTCTGCACGACATAAAGGGCGAAACGGAGCTGATGACCTTTGACCGGCTGTGCGCCGTATCGCTCGGGGTGCAAACCTGCTTTGCCGAATGGGGGGTTAGCTGTGGACTTTGAATCGCTTGGAAAGCAATACCTTGCCGAATCCCGCATAGTTGAGGAACGCGCCCGGCTGCTGCGCAATCCGCCGCCCGCGCCGGGGACGGAAAGCCGCCGCCTTGGAATGCTGACCGCCATGTACCTTGAGCTGCGCACCGTAGGCCGCGAGCTGACAGAAAGGGGGAGAGAGCGTGAAAACTCTTTACTTTGATTGTTTTGAGGGTGACCACCGCATGGGTGGTCTTCACCGCAGAAAATCCGCTTATGAATTTGCCGCCCTGCAATACGCCGGGGACGGTGAGCCGGACGGCGACCGGGAGAGGATGACCGCCACGCTGAAAGCCATCATCCGGGAGGAATTGACCGAACGGCAGCGCGTCTGTCTGAAAATGCGGTATCTGAAAAAAATGAAGGTCTGCGACATTGCGGCGGAGCTCGGAATCCTTCCGCCCACCGTCTGCAAACACTTGAAAAAAGCGCGGGCGCGGATTGCCGGAATCATGCGGCTTTCCTTCCCGCGCCTGAGAGGGGGCGGCGGGAATGTCCAGTGAACTGGTGTTCTACATCCTGACGGCAGCCGAAAAGCCCGTCGCCGCCGTGTCCATGCAGTACGACTGCAAGACCGCCGTTTACGGGAAATGCGCGCTGCTTTCCGTCGTCTTTGAGGACGGACATACCGTGGAGGGCTGCGGCTGCACCATCTTTGGGGCACTGCACGCGCTGATGAAGGAGAGCGGGAAACATCCCGGCTATTTTGGAATCTGGAAAAATCTTGACTGAAAGGGGATTTTATCTTGGCAAAATCGAACGAGGAAAAAATGTTGGAGCTGCTCGCCTTTGGCAAAGTCACCGACACGGTAAAACTGCTGACGGAAATGCAGAAGGAAAAACCCGACCCCGCCGTCTTTGACAAGCTGGAGCTGCGGAATATCCACACCATCCGCTGCACCAGCACCGGCGGCTTTGAGGTGGAATTTTACGACCGCTTCAAGGCAATGCTCACGCTGCGCGGGCTACGTGCCGGGGACGGCGAGCCGTCCCTTTATTCAGCCTTACAGAGCGCAGCCGCCGGGCTCTCGCAGGAAAAAGAAGAACAGGAATATCTTTCCCGCCACGAATAAGCAAAGCCGCTACCGCGAACACCGGCCCGCAGAGCGGCGGAATAATTCTCAGTTGACATTTTAAGGAAAGGAGAGTGGGAAAAAATATGCGGTCGGGATTCATGGAAATCAACGAATTTGAACACGTACTCGCGGCACTGATGCCCGCAAACCGGCTGGCCTGTGAGGTGAGCGCATGCACCGGTTTGCGCATAGGCGACGTGCTAAATTTGCGGTCTGTGCGGCTCTGTGAGCGTTTTACTGTGCGCGAGCTCAAAACGGGCAAGACAAGACGCGTTACGCTGCCGCGTGACCTGCTGGACAGGCTTATTGCCCAATCCGGTAAGATTTTTGTCTTTGAGGGGCGGGAAAACTATCGGAAACCGCGCACGAGACAGGCGGTTTACAAGGATTTAACGCGGGCGGCAAAGCTGTTCAGAATCAGGGGAACACACATCAGCCCGCACAGTGCACGCAAAATCTACGCCGTGGGAGAATACCGGCGAACAGGCAGCTTGCAGCGGGTCAAGGAGCTTTTAAACCACAGTGATGAAGCGGTGACCATATTGTACGCAATGGCGGATGAGCTGAGCGCCCGGCGCTCAGGAAAAAAATAGCTTGACTTTTTTCCCAATTTGATTTATTGTTTGCTTAGCGTTTCCGATTCTCGAAGAAAGGAGGATGGGCAGCGCGATTCAGCAAAATTTTTATTTTGTCTGCGAAGCGTAAATTGCGAGGGCTCGGTGACAGCCTATTTTTTTTGAAGGTTAAGCAATTAGACAAAATAAAAATTTTGTATAATTAAGGGGACTGAAAAAGCTGAAGAAAGGATTTGAATTGGCTCATGAAATCAGAAATAAAATCTGAATGGATGGCTGAAGCACCGCCGGTCATCAAAGAATTTCTGGGATACGTCGGAACAATTAAAGGAAAATCTCCAAAAACCGTTGATGAATACTATCTTGACTTACGTACTTTTTTTAGGTATATTAAAAAATCCCGGAACCTTGTGCCGCCGGAAACCGGTTTTGAGGAAATCAGTATTTCTGACATTGATCTTGATCTTATTAAAACCATTACTCTGACACATGTTTTTGAATACATGAATTATCTGTCTACAGAGCGCCGAAACAAAGCTTCGACCCGGTCCAGAAAGGTTTCCAGTTTACGTACTTTTTTTAAATATCTGACGAATAAAACCGGCAAACTGGCTGTAAACCCGGTTCAGGAGCTGGAAACGCCCAAGCAAAGAAAAGCTTTGCCGAAATATCTGACTTTGGAGCAAAGTCTGGAGCTTTTGTCCAAAGTGGACGGCCCTACCAAAGAACGGGACTACTGTATCCTGACATTGTTTTTAAACTGTGGCATGCGGTTGTCCGAACTGGTCGGCCTGAATTTGAGCGATGTCCGCCATGGCACGTCGACAGTCCGGATCGTCGGCAAGGGCAATAAGGAACGGATCGTTTATCTGAATGACGCCTGTCTTGACGCAATCGACCGCTATGTCGCGGTGCGGCCCAACGATGCCCTGATAGACAAAAACGCGCTGTTTATCAGTAAGCAGAAGAAGCGCATCAGTCCGAAAACCGTACAGTATCTCGTTAAAAAGTACCTTTCGGAAATTGAACTCGGCAACCTTTCCGTACATAAGCTCCGCCACACGGCGGCGACCCTGATGTATCAGCACGGACATGTCGATATCCGGGTCTTAAAGGATATTTTGGGCCACGAAAATTTGGGTACCACTGAAATTTACACCCATTTGTCCGACGAACAGATGGCCAACGCCGCAAAAGCAAATCCATTGTCGAAGGTAAAGCAGCGCAACACCGTTGATTTCAAAAAGGCGATAAAAAAAGAACCGGAATGACCGGTTCTTTTGTATTTAACCCAGTTTTGCACGCGGATGGCAGTTGTTATACACTTTTTTAAAATGATCGTTCAATAAGTGTACGTAAACCTGCGTGGAGGAAATATCCGCGTGGCCGAGCATCATTTGTATGTCCTTCAGCTCCGCGCCGTTCTCCAGCAGATGTAAGGCAAAGGAATGGCGGAGCGTATGGGGAGTAATTTCCTTGACAATCCCCGCCTTTTCCGCATATCCTTTTACGATTTTCCAGAAGCCCTGGCGGGTAAGCCGGTGGCCGTTCAGATTCGTAAAGAGTGCCTGTCCCCCATCCGGCGTGATAATCAGGCTCCTGACTCTGATGATATATTCCGATATGGCATTTACCGCCGTGGGATAAACCGGAATCTGCCGTTCGCTTTTATCATTTTTGCAGCTAAGCATTCCCGTGTGGGTATTGATATCCTGAATATTTAAATCGACTAGCTCCGAAGCCCTGATTCCGGTTGCGTACAGAAGCTCCAGCATTGCTTTATCGCGGCAGCCCTTTGATTCTTGGGTATCCGGCTGAGACAGCAAAAGCTCAATTTCCTTACCTGTAAGGATCTGAGGGAGCTTTTTTACCGTCTTTTCCAGTTTAACGGCCTTTGCAGGATTGCTGTCCGTCTGACCGGTAATAATCAAATACTGGTAAAAGCACCGGATGGAAGCGACATTTCTCGTAATTGTAGCGTTTGACTTTTTTGATTCTGTCAGATTTGCAACGTATGTATTGATAAAGTCGGAATCCGCCTGAGTTGGATCGTCCAGACCATTCTCATCCAGAAATGATAAGAAATGCCCGACGTCACGCATATACGAATCCAGTGTGTTTGCAGACACGGCCTTTTTATTGACCAGATAATCGCTGAAATCCGAACAGTAGTCCTTCATTTTGTCCTATCCCCTCTATTTTTAAAAAGAAAACATACCCGCAAAACATCCTGAAAATATAACGTCGATCACCGCCGCCAGAAAAGCAACCATCAGAATCAAGCCGAAGTTCAATAAATACGATTTCGTTTTCGGCGGGTTGATTGTCCCTCTTTGAGACACAACACTGCAAGACGCAATCATTCGGGAAAACCGTGCCCCTTCCCTTGCCGCAAGCAGAATTGCAAGGCAGCACACAAATGCCCCGGGCAAAATAACCACCAGATTAAACAATACGCCCATAAAGCCATACGCCGCATACAGATATCCGGATGTCAGCCCCAGCCCAAACCCCCGGAAAAACAGAACCGCAGGAATGATAAACATCCCCCACACGGACAGCCCGCAAAGAAAGCAAGCCAGTATAAAAAGAAAGGATGAAGCAAAGGAAGCGGAGAAAATGGAGATAATCGGCTGTACAGCTCTGGCTTTGTAATTGCTGTAAAATAGAAAATCCAGTTTATTTAACGCGGTGAAATCCGCATTTCTGGCGAAGACTGCTCCAAAAATCATGCCGATGATCAAAGAAAGCGAAAACAGCACCAGAACATAATTTTCACGCAGTGCTTTTAAAAGAATCCTGCTGTTAATGACAGGCCTGTGCCGAAAGCTGTGTTTTACAACAATCATACTCAAACATCCCCTTAATAGATAAGGATACATTCATAAATGTATGAGAATGATTTGTGTTATATGATTACTTGCCCAGCTCTTCCGCTCTTTTTGTACAGGCTCTCATCGCCTCGTCCACGATTTTCTCAAAATGATGCTCATAAAAAACGTCCAATGCTTTTAAGGTGGTTCCACCGGGTGAAGAGACCATTTTAATCAGCGCCTCCGGAGTCAGCTCCGGCTGGCGCAGCATCCCCGCGCTGCCCTCCAGAGTCTGGCAGATCAGCTGCAAAGCCGTGTCGGCGGCGATCCCCTGTTTGACGGCGCTGTCCAGCATCGCTTTGGCAAACAGATAAATATACGCCGGGCTGCTGCTGTTTACGGAAATTACGGCGTTCATTTGGCTTTCATCCAAAACCGTTACCGTGCCGCAGGCGGCAAATAATGACAGAACCAGCTGAAAATCTTTGTCCGTTACATTTTCCGTTCTGCTTAACGCAGTTGCGCCCTTGCCAATCAGAAGGGGCGTGTTGGGCATGGTTCTGATGACCGGGCACCGGCAACCGAGAGCACTGTTGATATAGTGCGTTGAAATGCCCGCCGCAATAGAAACAAACAGAATTTTTTCATTTACAACAGGTTTTACCGAAGCCAATACTTCCGCAAAATTCTGTGGTTTGACCGCCAGAAAAACAATATCACATTTTTCGATTAACCGTTCAATCGAATCAACGGTCCGGATTCCCGCCTTTTGCCGCAGTGCTTCCCGTTTCTCCCGGTTGATATCATAAACAAAAACCTGCTGTGCCGGAAAGGTTTTTGTCCCGACAATCCCATTAATAATAGCGCCTGCCATATTGCCGGCGCCGATAAACCCCAGTATTTTATCACTCAAAAAAAACACCTGCCTTGTAACTATATACTATAATACATTTTTTACCAGTTAGCAATACAAAAATATACAGCAAATCCATTTTTATGCATTTTGAAATAATTTATGTAAACTTGATTATGTAAACCAACGAAAATTATGTAATAAGCGTTATGTAAACCTTATGAATAAAAATACGCACGCTTACATTTTTCAAGCAAGCGTGCGCCGCTTATCAGTCTTTTCTTGTTATTCGGCCATTGCCGCTTTGATCATAATAGCGCATTCCAGGCGTTTTTTTTCAAGATCACAAGAGATTTTATGCGCTTTATGGATATCCCCTTCATACTGTTGGCTGTTCGCGTTGCAGCCGCCGCTACAGTAAAATTTAGCCCAGCAGTTTCTGCATTCCGGTTTTGAATAGACGTTTGCCAGCGCGAAGGAATGCTTCATATCGGTATTCAAGGTTCCGTCCATGACATTCCCCATTTTAAAGCTCTCGTCCCCTACGAACTGATGACAGGGAAAAATATCTCCCTCCGGCGTTACAGCAATGTATTCGTTGCCGCAGCCGCAGCCGCGAAGGCGCTTAATGGCGCACGGACCCTGATCGAGATCCAGCATGAAATGGAAAAAGTTGAACCCCTTCCCCTCTTTTCTGCGGTCAATGATCGTATTTGCCAGACGCTCATACTCTTCAAATACGCGGGGCAAGTCCTCTTCCTTGATCGAATAATCCAGCTTCATGTCCGAGACCACCGGCTCAACGGAAATTTGCTCAAAACCAAGCTCTGCCATATGTAACACATCATTGGTGAAATCAAGATTGTGTTTGGTAAAGGTTCCTCTGGCGTAATAGTCTTTATCGCCGCGTGACGCGACCAGCTTTTGAAACTTCGGAACAATCGAATCATAGCAGCCCGTACCGTCGGTTCTGACCCGCAAAAGATCGTTGACGCTTTTTCTTCCGTCAAGGGACAGCACGCAGTTGGACATTTCCCGATTGATAAAATCGATCTTATCGTCCGTCAGCAAGATGCCGTTTGTCGTAATGGTAAAGCGAAAGTTTTTTTTATGTTCTTTTTCGATGCTGCGGGCATAATTGACGATTTGCTTGACAACCTCAAAATTCATCAGCGGTTCACCGCCGAAGAAATCTACTTCAAGGTTATGCCGTCCCTCTGATTTCTCGATCAGGAAATCGATCGCTTTCTTCCCTACCGCAAAAGTCATCAGCATCCTGCCGCGGCCAAAGTCTCCCTTGGCGGCAAAGCAGTATTCGCACCTTAAATTGCAGTCGTGGGCAATATTCAGACACATGGATTTTATCGGGGCGTCCTTCAACATTTCAGCGAACTTTCCATATTCGTCCGCTGAAAAAAGCTGACCGATCCGGTACAGCTCTTTCAGCTCCTCATAGGCTTCGCGAACGATTTCGCCGCCATATTTTCCGCTTAGGCCGTTCAGCATTTCCTGGGGAGGATTCTCCGGCACGCTGTCATTTAAATAGTCCAGCATATCAAACGGCGCGTCGTCAAAAAGATGGACGGCCCCGCTGTTGGTA
The DNA here is from genome assembly GCA_900546895.1 of uncultured Oscillospiraceae bacterium. GTDB lineage: Bacteria > Bacillota > Clostridia > Oscillospirales > Acutalibacteraceae > Caproiciproducens. The sequence continues at coordinate 2,540 of UREO01000074.1, read as the reverse complement.
TCCAGTACGATATGAAAACCATTTAAAGAATACTTGTGAATCATGTATTTTCTCCGTTTACACAAAATTTAAGGGACATTACTGTCCCTTAAGGTTTGAATGAAATTCAAATCAATTGATTATCTGCCGGCGTTTTCGCACTTCTGGTTTGCGACAGTACAGGAAGTTTTGCAGGCTGACTGACAGGACGCCTGGCACTCGCCACATCCGCCTTTGACTGCACTCTCTTTTAAATTGGCTTTATTCAAAGTCTTAATCTGTTTCATTTTTTGAAACCTCCATTTCAATATTACTGATCATTTTTGCTCCATGATTATATCACACTGACGGAAAGAATAAAAGTATTATTTTACTTTTGACTTTTTACTGACCGCAAGCAGCCCGCCGATCGCGCCGGAAAGAACCATTACCAGCATCCTGATTCCAGCCGTAAGGGAAACAGGCTCATGGGACGCAATCATACCGGAAACAAGAAACAATACAAACAGCAGCAAACCGGACAAAGCGCCGTAGGCCAAACCGCGTTTACGGGAAATTTTCGCTGTGACAAACCCCGCCACAAAGGACGCAAGCACGGACAATCCGAGCATCATAGGGGAAATTAAACTCTGCGGAATATGTCCCGCCGACACAAAGGCCAAGGCAAAAGCACCCAACAGGGTAGCGCAAAATACAGCCCCGACGACAGTCCCGAGGATAATGGAGCGGAATGCTCCCATCATTGGATTCTCATTGAAATGCTTTAAATGCTTCTTGCTTTTCATTACCAGCGCCCCCTCAAATATCTAATACAATAGATATTCAGCAGGCGCCGAAGATATACTAATTATTCCGTTTTTTCGGCTTATTCGGCCTCTGCGTGAACGGTATCAATGCTGCCGATCGCCCAGCGCTTAATGCGGATTTTGACGCGGTCCGTACCGGTTTCGATCACGATGGTGTCGGAATCGTCCTTAATGCCGACTACTCGTCCGACAATTCCGCCGATTGTGGTGATATCATCGCCGATTTGAATATTATTGCGCATTTTTTCTTCATTTTTCTTTTTCTTGGACTGGGGACGGATTCCAAAAAAATAAAAAGCGCCGATAATGGCCGCGTAAAGGAGAACGATGGTCCATGTTCCTCCTCCGTCCACAAGAGATCCATTTAAAGTGTTGAAATTCATTATAGAACTGCACCTCCAATTTAATATAATGATTATAGCAATTTCTTCGTCGTCTTGCAAGGATTTCTTATATCCTCGCGCTCAATTTCGAGATATTATTGCTATAGAATTCCTCAAAACGATCCTCATCAAGAGAAATGCGGATTCGTTCCAGAAGGGAATTGTAAAAATAGATGTTGTGCATGACGCAAAGCCGCATGGCGAGTATTTCCCCGCTTTTGAAAAGATGGTGAATATAGGCGCGTGTAAAATTGCGGCAAACGGGACAGTCGCAGTGCTCGTCGAGCGGTTTCTCGTCGAGCGTGTATTTCGCGTTCATCATATTCCGGCAGCCGTCCCAGGTAAAGGCATGCCCGTGGCGGGCGTTTCTGGACGGCATAACGCAGTCGAAAATATCCACGCCGCGCCTGACCGACTCCAGAATATTGGCCGGGGTGCCCACCCCCATTAAATAACGGGGCTTGTTCTTCGGCATTTCCGGCTCCACCGCTTCAAGGATGCGGTACATTTCTTCCGCACTCTCCCCCACCGCCAGCCCGCCGATGGCGTATCCGTCGAGGTCGAGTTCGCGAATCTGTTTCATGTTCTCGATACGCAGGTCTTCGTAGGTGCTGCCTTGGTTGATTCCCCACAGCATCTGGCGGGGATTGATCGTGTCCGGCAGCGCGTTCAGCCTGTCCATTTCCGCCTTGCACCGGTACAGCCAGCGAACCGTGCGCTGACAGGAGCTGCGCGCGTAATCGTATTCCGAAGGATTCTCCACGCATTCGTCAAAGGCCATTGCAATGGTAGAGGCCAGGTTGGATTGAATTCTCATGCTTTCCTCCGGTCCCATAAAGATTTTATGGCCGTCGATATGGGAGGCGAAGGTCACGCCCTCTTCGGTAATATTTCTGAGCTTTGCCAGCGAGAATACCTGAAATCCGCCGCTGTCGGTCAGAATCGGCCCGTCCCACCGCGTAAACCGGTGCAGGCCGCCCAGCTGTTTTACGTTTTCGTCGCCCGGCCTCAGATGAAGATGATAAGTATTGCAAAGCTGTACCTGGCATTTCAGGTCCTTCAGATCCAGTGCGGAAACACCGCCTTTAATCGCGCCGCAGGTAGCCACGTTCATAAAAGCCGGAGTTTGAACCGTTCCGTGCGGCGTAGTGAATTCGCCGCGCCTTGCCGTTCCTGTATTACTGATTAGCTTATACATATTTTAATCCTTATTTATCCTTTCGTATCAGTAAATGAACATCGCGTCGGCCATATACATGGCAGGCAAGCCCAGCGTCGCGATGCATATGCTTTGTTTCAATCCGGTTAAATGATCAGCATTGCGTCTGTCTCTTATACACATCTCCGAGCCCACGAGACATGCGCAGATCTC
>UREO01000073.1 GCA_900546895.1 uncultured Oscillospiraceae bacterium | reverse complement strand
ACGCTGCCAAGCTGGTTGATAATCAGAGCCATGATATATGCCAAAACGGTTTGATAGCCTACCGCAATCAAAGTCCATTTCCAGCCGCCCATTTCGCGCTTGATCGCGCCGATTGCCGCAAAGCAGGGAGCGCAGAGCAGGTTAAACACCATGAAGGCCATAGCGCTTACAGAGGTGAACATAGTAGCGATCTGACCCAGCAGGGCGGGATCGTCCTCGGCGGCATCGCTCAGTCCAAAGAGTACGCCGAAGGTGCCAACGACATTTTCTTTCGCAACCAGGCCGGAGACGGTGGCCACGGCGGCTTTCCAGTTGCCGAAACCGATCGGAATGAACAGGGGGGCGATTACACGGCCGATTGAAGCCAGCATGCTTTCTTCCTCACCGACCATCTGCATGCTCCAGGAAAAACTGGAGAGGAACCAGATGACGCCGCACGCCACAAAAATGACGGTACCGGCTTTGATGATGAAGGCTTTACCGCGTTCCCACATGTGGATAAGAACTCCTTTTGCTCCGGGGATGTGGTACTGAGGAAGCTCCATGACAAAGGGAGCCGGGTCGCCCGCGAACAGGCGCGTTTTCTTAAGAATGATTCCCGACACAATGACCATGGCAATTCCTAGGAAATACATGGCCGGTGCTACCCAGGTAGCTTCCGGGAACATCGCCCCGCCAATCAGCGCAATAATGGGAAGCTTTGCTCCGCAGGGGATGAACGTAGTGACCATAATGGTCATTTTCCGGTCTTTCTCGTTTTCAATGGTGCGGGAAGCCATAATGCCCGGCACGCCGCAGCCGGAGGAAATCAGGAGAGGAATAAAGCTCTTTCCGGAGAGACCGAATTTACGGAAAATCCGGTCCATAATGAACGCAACGCGCGCCATGTAGCCGCAGTCCTCCAGAATGGAGAGAAAGAAGAACAGAATAAACATCTGCGGTACAAAGCCAAGCACCGCGCCGACACCGCCGATGATGCCGTCTACAACCAGGCCGACAAGCCAATCGGCAGCTCCTATCGATGCCAGCCAGGCGCCGACAGCAGGCTGAATGGTCTCACCGAACAAGGTGTCGTTGGTCCAATCGGTTACGATCGTGCCAAGCCATGAAACGGAGACAAAGTAAACAATGTACATCACAACCGCGAAAATTGGCAGTGCCGCCCAGCGGTTTGTAACGATCCGGTCGATTCTGTCGGACGTCGTCATGCCGGAATGCTTCTTGTGCAAACATTTGGAAACTAATTTGCCAATATAATTGTAGCGTTCATTTGTGATGATGCTTTCGGAATCGTCGCCCGCTTCCGTTTCACAGGCGGCGATAACTGCTTCAATTTTATCCTGTATGTCCTTTGAAAATTGGAGCTGTTCGAGAACCTTGGGATCTCTTTCAAAAAGTTTGATTTCATACCAGCGGGAAAAATCGGCGGGAATAAAGCTTTTGCTCAGCTCCCCGACCTCTGCGATCGCCTTTTCAACCAATTCGCTGAAAGAGTGCTGGGGAACGGTCCGGGATTTCGCCTTTGCTATTGCGTAGGCTCTTTCCGTGACCTCTTTGGAGCCGATCCCTTTTACCGCAGAGGTCTCCACCACTTCGCAGCCGAGCGCTTCGCTCAGCTTTTTGGTGTCGATTTGATCACCGTTTTTCTTTACCACGTCGATCATGTTCAGCGCAATAATTACGGGAATGCCGATTTCCACGAGCTGTGTGGTCAGGTACAGGTTACGCTCTATATTGGAACCGTCAACCAGATTGATAATCACATCCGGGTGCTCGTTGAGTAGAAAGTTTCTGGTAACAACCTCTTCCAGCGTATACGGGGAAAGAGAGTAAATTCCGGGCAGGTCAACAATGGTAACATCCTTGTGCCCTTTCAGTTTTCCTTCTTTTTTTTCTACGGTTACGCCTGGCCAGTTGCCTACGTACTGCGAACTGCCTGTCAGGTCATTGAACATTGTCGTCTTGCCGCAGTTTGGGTTGCCGGCAAGCGCTATTTTAATAGACATTGTGCGTACCTCCTTCATAATAGTTAGCTATAGCTAACTTACCGCGATAAAAATTTGGCCTCGCCGTACGGCTACGCCACTTCGATGTTCTGAGCATCTGCTTTCCGAATGGACAATTCGTAATTTCTGACGGTAATTTCCACCGGATCGCCTAAAGGAGCTACTTTCCGCACATAAATCTGTACGCCTTTCGTGATTCCCATATCCATAATCCTGCGCTTGATTGCTCCGCCGCCGCTTAAGGCGGTAACCGTTACGGTAGTACCGCATCTCGCATCTTTCAGTGTCATTGCGTTTCCCTCCTGTCAATTTTGCATATGAAATGAAGACCGCCTGGCCTTCTATGCCACCATAATTCTGGTTGCCATGCTCTTGCTGATTGCAATGCGGGTGTCCTTTACATTTACGATCATGTTGCCGCCGATTTCCGATACAACGGTAACATTGCCTCCGACCACAAAACCCAGACTTTCCAGAAAGCGCCTGGTTTCGTCTTTGCCGTGAATTTCGTGAATAATACTTTGCACACCGGACTGTGCCATTGTGAGCGGCATAATAAATCCTCCTTTTTTTCAAAACAAGGGAATAATTTTTGGTAGTTAGCATACACTAACTATTTATAATTTACTCCGCAATCGGCGGTTTGTCAATACTTATAGCCGAGAAAGAGAATAAAAGCTTCAATTTTATGAAATTTGTTTAACAAAATAAAAAATCAGGATACAGAACTGTGCAAGATGAAAAACACCAGAATGGATTGCCCCGAAAGCTCTGTTCCGTATATAATCAGAAAGCGGCGCCGGTCTCCGGCTGCCATCGGCTTGAACGCTGAAAATTTTAGCCGAAGATAACATGAAGAAAAACAGTTGACAAAGCAAAAAACGCATGTTATGATGTTTTCAGTTAGCGGACGCTAACCAAAACAAAAAACGAGGTTCCGTCATGACAAACCGCCAACTGGATTCTATGCTTGCGTTTCACTGTTCGCCAACATTGGCCGGAATAAAATCAGCAAGTCTGTTTACCGTAAAAAGAAAAGACAGTGACGGGCTGCTGGAGTTGCTTTCGGAATATGATCGGCGGCTGGAACAGGCCGGCGTCAGGCTGGAAGTGCTGTGCGAGTGTGAAACGCACTTTTTGGTGCTGGTTTACCGCAGCAGTCTTCTTTGGCCGGAGCTGCGGAATCGGCGGGTCCGCCGCTTTTTGGAAGCGTACGGATACACGGATTGGACGGATTTGACCGCGGTTCTGAACCGACTGAAATCCCGTTGCCGGGAATGCTGTTTTCCCCATGAGATCGGCCTGTTTCTGAGCTATCCTCTGGACGATGTGATTGGTTTCATTGAGCACGGAGGGAAGAACTGCAAAATGTGCGGATACTGGAAAGTTTATTCGGACGAAGAGGCCGCGCGGGAGCGTTTCAGAAAGTATACGCTGTGCAGAGACGATTTTTACCGGCGTGTACAGAGCGGAGTATCCCTTTTGGCCTTGTTTCATGCCGCATAATTCTTTCAGAAGCGGAACAGGTTCCCGCGCGAACCTGCCGTTTGTCCCTGATTTTGCCGCGCGGAGAAAGATCGGTTGACTTATGAGTAATGTTTACATTGTTTATTGGAGCGGTACCGGAAATACGGAGACCATGGCGAATCTGATCGCCGAGGGCGTACAGCAGGCGGGCGGCCAGACGGAAGTCACTGCGGTTTCGGACGCCGACCGCGCAAAAATAGAATCCAGCTCCGTAATCGCCTTCGGATGCCCCGCGATGGGGGACGAGGTTTTGGAAGAATCCGAATTCGAACCCTTTTTCACGGAAATCGAGAGCGGGCTCAAGGGCAAAAACGTTGCCCTGTTCGGCTCCTACGGCTGGGGCGACGGCGCATGGATGCGCGAATGGCAGGACCGCGTACAGGCGGTCGGGGCCAGGCTGGCAGACGACGGCCTGATCATACAGTCCGCACCGGAAGCGGACGGGGAGACACAGTGCAGAGAGCTTGGGAAAAGCCTCGCATCCCTTTAATTAACTCATTCCTTCATTTTGAATCCATATAGAACATACAGCAAAACGGCGTACCTGCTTTTCAGCGGTGCGCTGTTTTGTTATCAATATGCACGGCGGGGCTTGTGCCGGAGCTCATCAGAGGGTATACTAGGAATCATGAAAAACGAATACCCGTTTCAGCGGGCATTTTGAAAAGCGGGTGAAAACATGGACGGAAAGATCAGGGCCGATATCAAAATCGGCGCGCTGGTGGACATTGTGCTGAAGAAGGACCAGCCCACGGGGAAGCTGACCCGCGGTCACGTCAAACGGATTTTGACCAACAGCCCCACGCATCCCCACGGCATCAAGGTGATGCTGGCGGAAGACGATCTGGTGGGACGGGTACAGAAAATCATAGAAGAACGGGAGTGAAAGCCATGAGTTTATTTGTATGCTACCCTAAATGCACGACCTGCCAAAAGGCGAAAAGATGGCTGCAGGAAAACGGTATTGCGTATGAGGAGCGGAATATCAAGGAGCAGAACCCTACTGTAGAGGAATTAAAGGAGTGGCGCCGGAAAAGCGGACTGGAGCTGAAAAAGTTCTTCAACACCAGCGGCCTGCTTTATAAATCCCTGGGCCTGTCCAAAAAGCTGCCCTCTATGAGCGCGGAGGAGCAGTTCGCCCTGCTGGCCACGGACGGAATGCTGGTGAAGCGGCCGATTCTGGTGGACGGCGACACCGTGCTGGTGGGTTTCAGGGAAACGCAGTGGGAGATTATAAAATAAAACAAAAGGTTCAAAAGGAAGCTCGTAATCCACTCCTTTTTGAACCTTTTTGCGTTTGTAGGCTTTTGGTTGGTCTGGTTTTCTGGTAACAGGGTTTAACGGTCCCCATGTTGTTCGTCTGGAAAGATCCAGTGCCCGCTTTGCTTTTTTGCTCAGCTTTTCCGGGCTGACATATTTTTTCATAAAATCACTCCCTTATTCTTTACAGCATTTCCAGTTGATTCTGCGACAAGTTTGGGTTTCTCCCCCGCCGGAGGCGGGGGAGAAACCTATTTTGTCTCGCAAACTGAAATGGAATCACTATAGTATAGAGTATAGCACAAAATATTGTGTACTCCAATAGGAAAGGAATGTCAGGCCGGTCTCTCTCAGAGAGCAGAAAAACGAAACCGCCCGGAAAGAAATTTTCGAGTGGTTTCGTTTGCCTCGGGGCCATCTGTTAAGTTAAAAGCAGGGCTTTGATTGCGCCGGTGTAGCATTCCACCGCTTTGTGCAGTTGATCGATTTCAATAGATTCGTTGATGGTATGGGCCAGCGATTCCAGCGAAGGCCCCAGACCGATGGTTTTGATTCCGGCTTCTCCGGCGTAGTGGCTGCCGTTGGTGCAGAACTGATATTGTGTGATTTCCGGCTGAAAGCCCATGCGCCGAAGCTCCGCGACAACGTTCTGAACAAAGGGCTCCTCCCGCGCGAACAGCCAGCCGGGGAAAAAGCGTTCCCCGCTGATTTCCGCGCCGGTATAGCATTCCTCCCGCCCTTGAGCGTAGGAAACCCGCGCCCTCAGGGCAGGGTCCCTGTCCATTTCCTTTTCCAGCAGGGCTTGCAGGGGAGCCAGCACGCTTTCCCTCGTTTCTCCAACCAGAAGCCGTCTGTCGTAAGTCGCGCAGCAGTATTCCGGCACTACCGAGGCACCGGGGTAGGGAGTGGACTTGATATCCGTCAGCTCCAGAATCCCTTTCCCCAGTACCTTCTGCTCGGGCGGGGGAAGGCGGCGGATCCGGTCGATCAGACCGCAGATCCGGTAAACCGCGTTTACACCCTTTTCCGGGTTCGCGGAGTGCGCGGGGACACCGAAGGTTTCCAGCCTGATTTCTGCGCGGCCCCGCTGACCGATTTTTACGTTTAAGTCGGAGGCTTCCCCGATGACCACATAGTCCGGTTTGACTAGGGAACTGACGGAGCGCGCGGCCACTCCCTCAAAGCATTCCTCGTGCACGACTCCGGCAATGTACAGCTCGCCCGCGAAATCTCTGCCGCTGCTCCGGGCAAAATTGTTCACCGCACATGCCATAGCGGCAACCGCGCCCTTCATATCCGACGCGCCGCGTCCGTATATTTTGCCGTCGCGGATTTCCGCGCCGAACGGGTCGCTGTCCCACGCGGAAGGGTCGGTGACCGCAACGGTGTCGATATGCCCGTCGAACAGAATTTTCCTGCCGGGCCTGTTTCCTTTCATACAGCCGATGATATTGCCGTAGGAATCCGTCCGAACGCTGTCAAAGCCCTTCGCTTTCAAAAAAGCTTTCAGCACTTGCGCGGCGGAGGCTTCTTCGCCGGAGTAGCTTTTTTCGCGGATCAGGCTTTGGCACAATGCTGTGACTTCCTGCTTCTGCTCCTGTGTCAGCATCGGTTTTCATATCCTTCCCTTATCTCATTTTTTATTGATGAAGGATCGGAAGCTACGCGCTGAGCACCTTGGCAAGGAAATCCCTGCACCGATCGTTCTTGGGCGCTGTAAAGATTTCCTTTGCGGTGCCCTGTTCCACAATGTAGCCGCCGTCCATAAAGATTACGCGGTCGGCCACGTCGCGGGCGAAGTTCATTTCATGGGTTACAATCACCATGGTCATGCCCTCCTGTGCGAGGTTCTTCATGACCTTGAGCACTTCATCGACCATTTCCGGGTCAAGCGCGGAGGTCGGCTCGTCAAACAGCATGATTTTCGGGTTCATCTGCAGCGCGCGGGCAATGGCCGCTCGTTGCTTCTGTCCGCCGGAAAGCGTCTGGGGGTAGACGTCCCTTTTATCCTCCAGTCCGACCTTTTTCAGTAGAACCAGAGCTTTCTCTTCGGCTTCCTTCCGGCTCATTTTTTTCAGCTCCAGCGGAGCAAGCAGCATATTTCCCAGCACGGTGTAATTGGGGAAAAGGTTGAACGACTGGAAAACCATGCCGATGTTCTCCCTCAGCCTGTTGATGTTTTTGGTGTGGGTGACGTCCTCGCCCAGCACGGCCACGCTTCCGTCCTGAATATCCTCCAGCCGGTTCAGGCAGCGGAGCAGCGTGCTTTTTCCGGAGCCGGACGGGCCGATGATGCAGAGCACCTCGCCTTCGTCCACGGTCAGGGAAATGTCGCGTAAAACCTGCAGCTTTCCAAAGCTTTTCTTGATTTTATTCGCCTCGATGATCATAACTCAGCTTCCTTTCCATCTGTTTTGAAATCATGGTCAGAATCGTAATAAAGACAAAATACATGAGGGCTATGATCGCGTATACCTCAAACGGGCGGTAGTTGTTCGCAATGATGATCTGTCCGCTCAGGGTGAGCTCCCTCACACTGACGACGGAAAGAATGGAAGTATCCTTGATGGTGGTAATAAATTGATTCATGATGGAAGGGATCATGATCTTTACCGCCTGCGGCAGGATCACCCGCTTCATCGCCTTGAAATAGTTCAAACCCAAGCTTCGGGCCGCTTCCATCTGTCCGAAATCGATCGCCTGAATGCCCGCCCGGAAAATCTCCGCCATATACGCGCCCGCGTTGATGGTCAGCGCAATAATGGCGGCGACTATGGGGTCAAAGCGAATCTGCAGCGCGGCGCCGACGCCGAAATACAGGAACAGGCCGAGAATCATCAGCGGAATCCCGCGAATGACGTAAATATATGTAGTGGAAATGGCTTTCAGCAAGCGAAATCTGCTGATGCTGAAAATGCACATAATCAGTCCGACGATTGACGCGAAAAACAGAGATAAAATCGCCATGATCACGGTAACCCGCAGCCCGCTCAAAAGACTGGGCAGCGATTCCTGAAATATCTTCAAAAACAAATCCAAACTCCATACCTCCTATAATCTACCCCGTGAAAAGCGCAGCGGCCCGCGCAAGCGCGGGCTACCGCTTTGTTTTGCTCTTTTATAAGTACTGGTTGACAATTTTGTCGTATGTTCCGTTTTCCTTTACTTTTTTCAGGCCTTCGTTGAACATTTTCAGCAGGTCCTGATTTTTTCCTTTATCTACGGCAAAGGCGTCGTACGGGGCCTCGCCGATGGACTCGACCGCTACCTTCAGCTTGGAACCGGCGTTGATCTTGATGGAGTAGGAAATAACCGGGAAGTCTTCCACCAAAAAGTCCGCGTTTTTGTTTTCCACGGCTTGGAACATAGAGGGGGAGTCGTCGTAAACGTTGACCTTCAGGCCGTATTTGTCCTTGTTTTCTTCGGCAAACGAAGCGCCTGTGGTACCCTTCTTAACGGCGGCGGTTTTGCCTTTCAGATCATCCAGGGACTTAATGCTGTCGTCGTCCTTGTTCACAACGATGGAGGAACCCGCCTGAATATATCCGTCGGAAAAGTCAACGGATTCTTTTCTCTTTTCGGTGATGTTCATTCCGGCAATTGATCCGTCGATCTGGCCGGCCTTGATCGCGGGGATGATGCCGCTGAAATCCATCGGCTTCAGTTCATACTGAAAGCCCTCCGCTTTCGCAATGGCGTCCAGCAGTTCCACGTCGATTCCCTTGTATTTGCCGTCTTCTTCAAAGGAGAACGGAGCGTACTTTGCGTCGCACGCAATCAGATATACTTTTGAACTGGCGGCCGACGCAGCGGATGAGCCCGCGTCCGTTGATGCGGCGGGAGCGGCGGAACTTGCCGCGGTGCCGGAGCTGCAGCCCGTGAACACAGTGGCCGCCATCAGTACCCCCGTCAGCATCCCCGCGATGATTTTCTTCTTCATTAGCCTTCCATCCTCTCAATCAAATACTTTTTAATTCATGTCGGTAAAACAAAAAAAAGAGGCCGCTGCCGAAGCAGTGAACCTCTTTGTTCGTATGCCCACCATTATACCCGATGAAACGGTTCGCGTCAATATGCAAGCTCACCTAAGTTTCAAAAATCAATCCGTGTTTTCTTGTCGTTTGCTATAATCTTTTTACATAATAATTGGAGGATTGAAAATAAAAATTGCAAAAACGTTCTTAGGACAAATGAATTGTCTAGAAAAACGGGTTGACAATGCAGGAATCAAGATTTATAATTCATAATAATAGCAAGGGCGCTGTGGGTTTTATCATCCGCGGGCGTCCTTTTTTTATTAGGCTTGAGGGTGTGCAATATGTATCCGAAAGTGTCCGTAGACACAAAAAAGCTGCTGGAAAATGTCAGGGTGGTCCGTGCGCTTTGCGGCCGGCATCATATCCGGATTACGGCGGTTACCAAAATGTTCGGCGGAGATCCGCGCTTGGCACAGGTCTTTCTGGACGGGGGGATCCGTATGCTGGGAGATGCCCGTATCCAGAATCTGGAACGCATGGAACAGCTGAAAGCGGAAAAATGGCTGATCCGCATCCCAATGTTGAGCGAAGTGGCCGATGTGGTGCGCTACGCCGACGTGTCGCTCAACTCGGAGCTGGAAACCGTGCGGGCCCTGCAGAAGGAAGCAAAAAAGCAGAACAGGATACATAAAATTATATTGATGGCTGATATGGGGGATATCCGCGAAGGGTATGTGGACGATCATCAGCTGATGCGCACGGCGGAGGAAATCCTGCGAATGGATTCCCTCCTGCTTTATGGAGTGGGAACCAATCTTACCTGTTTTTCCTTTGTACAGCCGGATACCGAAAAGCTGGAGCATCTGGAGCTTTTAAGCAGGGCGATGGTGGCTGCGGGGGGAAGCGGCATTGTCAGCGGCGGAAATTCCGCGACCATCGACCTGATGCTGCACAACGGCATCCCGCGGGGGGTCAACAACCTGCGTCTGGGCGAAGCGCTGCTTTTTGGCAAGGAGCGGGCGCATTACCAATATCTGGACCATACCTGTTCGGACGTGTTCCTCCTGCAGGCGGAAATCGTAGAAATCAAGGACAAGCCGTCCCGTCCCTGGGGAGAAATCGGCGTAAATTCCTATGGGAAGAAGCCTGATTTCGTCGATCGGGGTCTGCGTACCAGGGCCATCTGTGCAATCGGACGCCAGGATGTGGATACCGGCACCATGGAACCGCTGGACCCCGGGGTGGTCCTGCTCGGCGCCAGCTCGGACCATTTGATCCTGGATGTGAGCGACAGCCGCCGCACCTATCGGATCGGTGATATCGTTGAGTTTAAACTGGGATATTTTGCGGCTATGCGCGCCTTTAATTCCCGTTATGTACAGAAGGAGTATCATTAAATTCCAGCCGCATTTCTTTCCTCCTTCCCAGCAAAAATACAGCGTTTTCAGTTGATTCAGGAACGCGTTTTATCCCGCAAACGGAAAGAAAATTAAGATAAATTTTATTTTTATATAGAAATTATATCAAAGCAATATTATGTAAAATAAGGATAAATTCAGGAACGGCAGTCATAATAGGAAGGATGGGCGCGGTGAAAAATTTATTTTATTATGATACGGATATCGGGCGGATCGCGATTGCCGAAGACGGTACGGGGATTACCGACCTTTGTTTTGAGGGAGCCGCCGTTCCCCACGGTGCTGCCGTTAGGGAAACGGAACTGCTGAAACAGGCGGCAAATGAGGTGCGGGAATATTTGGCGGGAAGCAGAACGGAATTTACCGTCGCGCTGTCTCCTTCCGGTACAGAGTTCCAGCGCAAGGTGTGGAACTGCCTGTGCGGCATCCCTTACGGAGAAACCCGCAGCTATAAGGAAATTGCAGAAAGCGCCGGCAGCCCGAAGGGATTCCGCGCGGTGGGAATGGCGAACAACAGAAATCCGATTCCGGTCATCATTCCCTGTCACCGTGTCATCGGCGCGGACGGGTCGCTTGTTGGGTACGGCGGGGGCATGGACATCAAGGTGCGGCTCCTGAATCTGGAAAAACAGGCGCGCTGAAGAAAGCTTCCTGTCAGGCCGATTTGTGCGTACGGCAGGCTGCAGACGGATGACACAAAACGCCGGAAAATTCGGGGAAGAAAATGAGTATCAAACAGAATTTATTTGAATCGATGGAACAGCATCTGCTTGCGGATGAAAAGCCTTCGCTGTATTTTGAGGAGCTGGATAAAACCGCCGCTTTGCGGGAGGTTCCCTTTGCCATGCTGCACGACCTGAAAAACGCCGAGCAGTCGCCGCAGCATCATCCGGAGGGGAACGTCTGGAACCACACCATGCTGGTGGTGGACGAGGCCGCGAAGGTGAAGGAGAAAAGCAGCGACGCAAGGG
>UREO01000072.1 GCA_900546895.1 uncultured Oscillospiraceae bacterium | reverse complement strand
GTCTAATTCGTCGGCAGCGTCAGATGTGTATAAGAGACAGGGCCTGTACGATGATGTGGTCGGTCATCGCGTTGGTCTTTGCAGTGAAACATTTTGTAAAAAGAAGCTCATGAAGTGAAAGAAAAAGGCCGCCGATACCATCGGTGGCCTTTCGACTGATTTATCCGCGGCGGATATTCTTTGTCTTTTCCCGGATGATTTCTCTCATTCTCTGCAGGGATTCATTGGAACGCACGGATTTCATGGTCGGGAACGCGCGGATAATACGGCATTGGAGGAACTTGACGTCCGCTTCAATTTTATCCTTCTTTTCATAAAGCCCGCTCAGGGCTTTCTGATAAGCCGCTTTCGTTTCCTCATCGATCAGGCACGCCAGCGCGGACTGCATGGTTTCAATTTTATCCGCTTTAAAGGCGGCGGCCCTTTCTCTGATTTCATCCAGCACCTGCTGCATTTCGTCCAGCTTTCCGTTCAGTTTGAAGGTAGTGTAGACGGACAAAGTGGTGTCACAGGCAAAGTACAGTACGAAAATACCGGCTGCCCAGGGCAGAACCGTTTCGGGAATGGATTCCAGCAGACCCAGAAGCGCCGGGTGGATCAAAAGGATGCCGACCACACACATTACACCGAACAGCAGCGAGTTTTCAAGGCAGATCCTGCCCTGAAAATTATATCGATGAGTGGAGTAATCCCAGTATTTTGTATGGAATATTTTTTCAAGGGCGAAGCCGGTCCCGTATTCCAGAAGGGTCGTTATGATGACCCCGGCCAGATAAAGGACGACGAGATTTTCCTTAAAGGGCGTCAGGGCAGACACGACGACCACACCGCCTACGCCGTAAATCGGGCAGAACGGTCCGTTCAGGAATCCTCGGTTGATGAATTTACCGACAGGGACGGAACAGAAGATACTCTCGATCAGCCAGCCGAGGAAACTGTATACGGTAAAAACGAGAAACAAGATATAGAGATTATCCATTTTTTTCCCTCATTTTGCAGCATATAGCATTTCCAGTTGATTCTGTAGCAAGGTTGTATTCCTCCCCCGCCGAAGGCGGGGGAGGAACGTGTTTTGTCTCGCAAACTGAAATGGAATTGCCATAGATAATAGGTATAAGTTTAACTGCTTACAGCCATTTTGTCAAACTGCAAAACAAGGCGCTTTTTGAAGCAAAAGAAGCAAATAATACAATAGAGCAGCCAGAACCGCCGGAGTGAGAATCCAGCCTGTCACATCCACCTCTATGGCGGTCACTTTCAGCAGACGGTTGATGCTCAGGGAAGCGTTGTAAATCTCGCTCATAAAAAGGATGACGATATAGGCCCGGATACCGAAAATCGGAACCAGCCCCGCGATCAGGAGGACGCGCATTACCGAGTCGCTGAAATTGTATTTGAGGGAATACAACTGCTGATCAAGGCCCTTAAGCATTCCGTCCACCACGCTGTCAAGGTACATCAGCGGAAGAATCGGCGCCATAATGCGCAGAATATTTCCCACCTGTGCGCTTTTATAAAACGCCATTCCGATACTGTCCGCAAATACGATGAGGACCGAGGTCATCAGAAAGGAAAAGGTAAGGGTAAAGCGCATTGCCTTTTCAACCGCCCTCTGAATCGTCACCCGCTTTCCGCCCGCGTTGGCCTCCGCCATTTCGGGAATCAGCAGCATGGACAGGGCGGCGAGGAAAGCGGAGGGGAAATACAGAATCGGCATCACCATGCCCTGCATGGTCCCGTACTGCGCCAGCGCGCCGCTGTCCCCGGCGCCGTATTTTCTCAGCCCGCGGGGAATGAGGATGTTTTCGGTGCTGCTCAGCAGCCCGCGGAAAAAGGAGCCGAACAGGACCGGGGCCGCAATATGAACGACGCTTTGGAAAACGCCGCTGCTTTTCGCTTTGGAAAGGCTGCGCCGGCCGGCGAAGATCAGATATAACACGACGATATATGCGCAGGAAAAAACCTCGCCTATGGTGGAGCCGAGCATCAGCGCCTCCAGCGGCGCGGCGAGCCGGGTGAACAGAAAAAGGGAAGCGCCGATGGTGACGAACTGCTCCAGCCACTCGCCGCACGCGGGAACGATCGTGTTGCGGATGGCAAGGAAATAACCTTTCAGGCAGGCGCCGATCGCGATCAGGGGCAGGCTCGGCGCCAGAATCCGCAGCGGCGCTGCGGCGACAGCGTCGCCGATAAAATGTACGGAAATAAAATCCGCGCAGGTAAACAGCGCCCCCGCCGCCGCCAGGCTTAAAACAAGCGCGTAGCAGACACAGCGCCGGATGCTGTCCCTGGTGCCGCGCCCTTCCGCCACAAGGCGCGTGACGGCAAGGCCCACCCCCGAGGTGCTCAGGGTGATGCCCAAAATAAAGACCGACAGAATCAGTTGATACAGGCCCATGCCGGACGCGCCGATTTTTGAGCAGATGAACACCCGGAACCAGATGTTGCTCAGCCGCAGAAGGACGCTGCTGGCGGTCAGGATGACCGCGTTCAGGTAAAAGACGCGCTTTTTCATTCGATTAACACCTTTAATAAATTTCATTAATCAAATGTATTCGCGCGCCCTGCAAAATAAGTCTATAAATTTTCAGAATTCTGGGTTATAATGAAAAGGAAACAGCCGGGAAAGCTTTGCTTCCCCGGCTCGCTGCAGAATAAGGCTTCAGGAGGAAAAAATGGACTGGACGGAAGTAACGGCAGAGGTGGACGCAAAGGAGATTGACAGAGCCGGAGACATTGCCCAGATGGTGGTGCCGTACGGAATATATATTGAGGATTATTCGCACCTGTGCGAAGAGGTGGAGGAAATCGCGCACATCGACCTGATCGACGAGGACCTACTGAAAAAAGACCGCTCAAAGGCAAAGGTGCACGTCTATATCAGCCCGGAGGAAAACCCCGCGGAGGCCATCGCCTTTTTAAGCGAGCGTTACAACGCGGAAGGCATCCGGCACACGATCACCACGGCGAACTGTGTGGAAGAGGACTGGATCAACAACTGGAAAAAATATTTTAAACCGATTCCGGTAGGCAAAAAGCTTTTGATCCGTCCAACCTGGGAAGAGGAATACGATGCCGGAGACCGCAAGGTCCTCCACCTGGAGCCGGGGCTGGCGTTTGGCACCGGCACCCACGAAACGACGCGCCTGTGCATGGAGCTGCTGGAAGAAACCGTCACGCCCGGCTGCGAGGTGCTGGACGTCGGCTGCGGAAGCGGCATCCTTTCCGTCGCGGCCCTGCTTTTGGGCGCGCAAAAGGCCGTCGGCGTGGACATCGACGCGCTCGCGGTCAAGACCGCCGGACAAAACGCCGAAATCAATGGGGTGGCCGACCGCTTTACCGGCATCTGCGGCGACCTGACCGACAAGGTCAGCGGAAAATACAATATCGTCGTCGCGAACATCGTCGCGGATGTGATCATTCTGCTGACAAAGGATATCGAGCGGTTTATGCATCCCGATACGGTTTATCTGATGAGCGGAATTATCGATACCCGCGAGCAGGACGTTCTGGACGAGGTGGAGAAAAAGTTTACAATCGTCAGCCGCAGAACCGAAAAGGGCTGGGTTGCCCTTGCGGCCAAACGGAGATTGCCGAAATGATTTTGTATACTCCGTTTTGGGAAACGCTGAAAAAGCGGGGCGTTACTACTTATGCCCTGATCAAAAGTCATCATATCAGCAGCAGTACGCTGACGCGTCTGCGCCGCAATCAGCCGCTTTCGACCGTTACAATCAATGATTTGTGCCGCATTCTGGATTGCAGGGTTCAGGATATCGCTCTGTATGTTGCGAATCCGGAGGATGAGCGTCTGTGAGAAAGCGGCGGAGGAGAAAATATGCTACTGGAAAACGGGACGGGCACCTGCAGCTGTCCGAGAATCAATTGTGAGCGCCATGGAAAATGCGCCGAGTGTCTCGAGCATCATCAAAGCCATAAAAAACATCCGCCGTACTGCAAGCGCGAGCCGCGCGTCAGGCGCACGAGGAACAGAAAAGAGAACCCGCCGGACTGAAAAGCCCGGCGGGTTCCTTCTATCGGAAAGGTCATTCGTTTTCCGTGTAGTTCCCCAAAAAGGAGAAACGGGGAAGCTCGTCGTAAAGCGAACAGATCAGATTCAGCGTCGCGTCCTCCCGTACATTGCCGGTAAAATCAAGATAAAAATCATATTCAAAATTTTTATCCTGAATCGGGCGGCTCTCTATTTTCGTCAGGTTCAGCCCGAGCGCCGCAAAGCGCGCGAGCACACTGTAAAGCGTGCCGGTTTTGTGGAGAAGCGAAAAGCACAGGCTGATTTTCCGGGCGCGGTCCGGGATAAACAGGCTGCGGCTGATGACGATAAACCGCGTGCAGTTGTTGGAGCTGTTCTGGATATCCCTTTCCAGAATATGCAGCTTATATTCGTTTGCCGCGTGTTCGGAACAGATGGCGGCGATCCCGGCCTCCTGCCGCTGCGCGACCATCTGCGCAGCCGAGGCCGTATTGGAGCACGGCAGGGGGCGCAGATCGTTTCTGGTGATGTACTCCGAGCACTGGGACAACGCCTGCGGGTGGGAGTACACCGTGCCGATGGTGCGCACGTCCACCTTTTTGGCCGCCGCCAGACAGTGGTGAACGTGCAGAGTCGCCGCTTTGACAATATAGAACCGGTATTTCAGAATGAGGTCGTAAACCTCGCTGACCGAACCGGCGGAGGAGTTTTCCACCGGCAGGATTCCCAGGTCCGCGTCCCCGTTGGCGACGGCGGAGAAGATCCGGCCGAAGCCCTGATAAAACTGGGGAGCAGCCTTGGGGTACAGCAGGCTGAGCGCCTCGTGGGAAAAGGAGCCGTTTTCCCCAAGGCAGGCGATCTTTTCCGCCTTTTCCGGCGCGGCGTCAGCGTTGCGGATGGTTTCCCGCAGTTCTCCGCCTTCGCCGAGCAGGTTGTACTGCAGCGCCCGGCTCATATCCATCATGCCGGAATAAAGCAGCCGCGCTTCGCCGCCGTATTCCCCGGCCTGACGAACGATCCGGTTCAGAATTTCCTGCTCGCGCCCGCCGTTGAACACCGGAAGCTTCTGCTCCTGTTTGACGGTAGCGACCTGCTTTGCACAGTCCATCCGACGGACGAAAAGCGGAAGAAGCTCCTTATCGATCCGGTCTATTTCCTGTCTGATTTCTTCAAGAGTCATGCTTTCATTCCTCCGGTATGCAGATTGATCAGGTTCATCAGCGCGACCGCCGCCGCGGCTTCCACCACGGGGACCGCGCGCGGGACGATACAGGGGTCGTGCCGCCCGTGCACGCTGAGCTTTGTATTCACCTTTGCGGTCAGGTCCACGCTGTCCTGTTCCAGCGCAATCGACGGCGTCGGCTTGAACGCCGCGCGGAAAAGGACCGGCATCCCGGTGGAAATTCCGCCCAGAATTCCGCCCGCGTGGTTGGTTCTTGTTTTCACCGTGCCGTCGTCGCAGTAATAGGAGTCGTTGTTTTCGCTGCCGAAAAGCGCCGAAGCGCCGAAGCCCGCGCCGAACTCCACGCCCTTGACCGCCGGAATACCGAACAGGATAGAGGAAAACACCGGCTCGATCCCCCCGAACAGGGGGCCGCCGACGCCAGCCGAAAGGCCTGTTACCGCGCACTCGACCACGCCGCCCACGCTGTTTTGCGCAAGCCGGGCGGCCTCAATGGTATCCCGCATCTTTTGTTTTGCATTTTCATTGATAACGGGAAAATAAACCGAGGATAAGGAAGCCAGTAAATTCTCCGGAACATGCACGGGATCGAACGGGTCGTCCGTCACGTCCTTAACCGAAAAAACGTGTGCGCCGATCAGTATGCCCCTGCGCTGTAAAATCTGGCGGCACACCGCGCCCGCAAAAACGAGGGGGGCCGTCAGCCGGCCGGAAAAATGTCCGCCGCCGCGCACGTCGTTGTATCCGCCGTAACGCAGGTGCGCGGGGAAGTCCGCGTGCCCCGGACGGGGCACAAGCTTCAGGTTGTCGTAGTCCCCGGACCGGGTGTTCGTATTTTCGATCAGCGCGCACAGCGGCGCGCCGGTCGTTGTATCGTTGAGCATCCCGCTGACGATCTGCGGCAGGTCGCTTTCCTTTCGCGGTGTGCTTGTGGAATCCCTGCCCGGCGCGCGGCGGCTCATCTGCAGCGCGGCGGCGTCGAAGTCGATTTTTTCCCCGGCGGGCAGGCCGTCCAGCACCACCCCGATCGCCTTTCCGTGGCTTTCGCCAAAGATGGATATTTTTACCGTTTCACCCCATGTGGAAGACATTCGCTTTTCCTCCCAACCGATTGTAATCTTCAAAAAAGGCTGGATAGCTTTTTTGAACGCTCTGCGCGTCGCTGACTGTGACGCTGCCGTCGGCTTTCAGCGCGGCAACGGAAAGGGCCATCACAATGCGGTGGTCGTTAAAGCCCTCCGCTTTGCCGCCGTGCAGCGTCGGAACGCCGTCGATGATCAGCCCGTCGTCGGTTTCCGCGACCCTTCCGCCCAGCTTGGTCAGCCCGTCGGCCATGGCGAAAAGGCGGTCGCTCTCCTTGATTCTCAGCCGCTGCGCGTTGTAAATCCGTGTGCGTCCGCGGCAGAGCGCGGCGGTCGCCGCCAGAACCGGCACAAGGTCGGGAATCTGGGACGCGTCGATTTCCATGCCCTTCCGTTCATTCGGCGAAACGGACAAAACGGAACCGTTCCACTCCGTCCTTGCGCCGAATTCCCGGAAAAGCCGCTCTGCCGCGCGGTCTCCCTGACAGGAGTCCCTATTCAGGCCTTCCAGACGGAGGGTGCCGCCCAAAGCGCCCGCGGCGAGAAAGAACGCCGCCTGCGACCAGTCCCGCTCCACCCGGTATTCGCACGGGCGGTATTTCTGGCGTCCCGCAATGCTCCAGCCGTTTTCGGCGGGCTGTGCCGTTACGCCGTATTCGCGCATGATTTCGACCGTCATATCCACGTATCCCGCGCTTTCCAGCGGAGAGGAAAGCGTCAGCTCGCTGTCGCCGTCCAGCAGCGGAAGCGCGAGCAGAAGGCCCGTAATGAACTGGGAGCTGACGTTCCCCGGCAGCACGAACCGGCCCGGGGTCATCCGCCCGCTGACGGAAAGCGGAAGCCCGCCCTGCGTCCCGCACGAAACGCCGTGCTGCGGCAGGCAGTCCAGGTATACGCCGATGGGCCGCTCCGGCAGGCGCCCGCTGCCGGTAAATTCCGCGTTCAGCCCCAGCGCCGCCGCGACGGGAATCAGAAAGCGCAGGGTGGACCCGGATTCCCCGCAGTCGATCCGCACGGAGTCCCCGCCGCCGCAGATCGCCCGCATCGCGCGGCAGGTCGCCGTAATGTCGTTGCTGATCGCTTCCCCGTCGAAAAGAGGGGCTCCGCCCGCCAGCGCGGAGCAAATCGCCGCACGGTGCGCCGCGCTTTTGGAAGGGGGTACGAGGATGCTTCCGTTCAGGACGGAGGGGGAGATCGTTACATTTGCCATCACAGCCCCCCGGTCAGCGCGGCAAGACTGCCGCGGGAAACGCGGTCCACAAAGCTTTCGCCGATTTCCCTGAGCATAATCAGGCTGATCATGCCGCTGCTGCTCTTTTTGTCCAGCGCGGTAGCTTCCAAAATCCGGTCTACGGGCATTTCGTCCTCTACCGGAAGGCCGTATTTTTTCAGGGCGGCGATGATTTCATCGGTCGTTCCGGCCTTTGTAATCCCCGCGTTTTCACCGCATTTTGCCATCATTACCATGCCGATCCCGACCGCTTCCCCGTGGGAAAGCTTTTTGAAGTCATATAGCTTTTCCAGCGCGTGACCGAAGGTGTGTCCGAAGTTCAGGAGCATACGCTCGCCAGTGTCGAATTCGTCCCGCTCGACCACCTCGCGCTTAATGTCCACACAGTGGAAAATCAGTTCTTCTATCTTCTGAGAAATCTCTTCTCTGACAATCATATCGAACAGGACCCGGCTTTTGATGCAGCCGTATTTGATCGCCTCCGCCATTCCGTCGGAAAAGTACCGTGGGGAAAGCGTAGAGAGCGTGTCCGGGTCAATCAGCACCAGCCTGGGCTGGTGGAACGCTCCGACCAGATTTTTTCCCTGCGGCAGGTCCACGCCGGTTTTTCCGCCGACGGAGGAATCGATCTGCGCCAAAAGGGTGGTCGGTATCTGGATGAACGGGATTCCGCGCAGAAAGGTCGCCGCGGCGAACCCCGCCATATCGCCCGTTACCCCGCCGCCGAGGGCGACGATAAAGTCGCTGCGGGTAAGGCCCCGGGCCGCGCACTCGGCGTACATGGCTTCAATGGAGGAAAGGCGCTTGCTCTCCTCGCCCGCCGGAAAAGAGAACAGGGAAGCGGAAAAGCCCGCGGCTTCCAGAGAATCCAGCACGCGCTTTCCGTACAGCGGGAGCACGTTGCTGTCGCCGATGACGACCGTTTTCGCACCGGCCTTGAAAAGCTCCCCGGCGTGTGCGCCGGCCGCGTCCATACAGCCGCGCTCAATGATGATCCGGTAGGCGCCGGACGTGTGAACCGTCAGTTCCATTATTCACCAAGCCTTTCCTTGATCAGTCTGCCCCTGCGCAGAAGCACGCGCAGGGCTTCGGCGTCGCCTTTTGCGACCGCCTCTTTGATATCGGTGATATTCGTGATGAGCGTATCCAGTTCCTCGGAAAGCGCCTTCCGGTTGTCGATGAAAAGCTCCGCCCAAAGCTGCTCGTTGATATTCGCAACACGGGAAACATCCCGGTAGCTGCCGGCGGAAAAGCCGTTGTGCTCGGGGCACCGCGGGCTCATGACATAGGCGCAGGCAAGCACATGGGGAAGCTGGCTGGTAAACGCGATCATCTGGTCGTGGTGCTCCGGCGTGGTGACCACCGTGCCGCCAAAATGAAGCTCCACAGCGACCGCCTTGAGCATGTCAACAGCGGACTGCGGCGCGCCGCACGGAACGATCAGATAACTGGCGTCCAGAAAAAGGTCGGCGTCGCTTGCCGCAAAGCCGCTCTGTTCCCTGCCCGCCATAGGGTGGCCCCCCACGAAGGAAAAGCCGTATTTCTCCGCCAGAAGCGGCAGGTGCCTGCAAATTTCCGACTTGATACCGCAGGTGTCGGTGACAAGGCACGTCGCGGGAATCAGATGGGCGTGCGAAGCGATAAAGTCGATATCGGCCTGCGGGTACAGGCAAAGGTAGAGCAGGTCGGTGTTTCGGATATCCCCGTCGTCCCCGATCTTGTCGATCGCGCCGCAGCCGAGCGCGGCTTTCAGAACCTCGGGGTTCCGGTCGATTCCGGCGACGGTGCATTCGCTGTATTTCTGAAAGGCTTTCGCGAGCGAACCGCCGATCAGGCCCAGGCCGACGATCACGATTTTCTTGTTCATACAGGCTTCCCTCCGTATGCAGTATTTTAAGCTTTATTATAGCAAATATCGGCGGGGGAATCCACCTTTCTTCCAAAAGCTTTTGCGGCGGCCTTCACATGCGCCGCTACCTTGTCAAACTGGTCGGGTGTCAGGGACTGCGCGCCGTCGGACAGGGCCTTGGCGGGGTTGTTGTGTACCTCGATAATCAGTCCGTCCGCTCCGGCCGCGACCGCGGCGAGCGCCAGCGGCTCCACCAGCCAGGCAATGCCGGAGGCGTGGCTCGGGTCGACCACCACCGGCAGATGGGAAAGCTTTTTCAGAATCGGGATGGCGGAAATGTCGAGGGTGTTGCGCGTATAGGTCTCGTAGGTCCGGATTCCGCGCTCGCACAGGATCACGTTGTCGTTGCCGCCGGACATAATGTATTCGGCGCTCATCAGAAGCTCCTCAATCGTACTGGAAAGCCCGCGCTTGAGCAGGATGGGCCTTCTGATTTTTCCAAGCTCCTTCAGCAGCTCAAAATTCTGCATGTTTCTCGCGCCGACCTGGATGATGTCGACATTTTCTTTCAGGAACAGGTCGATCTGCCCGATGCTCATGAGCTCCGTAACGATCGGCAGGCCGGTTTTCTTTTTCGCTTCCCGGAGAAGCTCCAGCCCCTCGGCCCGCAGTCCCTGGAAGGCGTAGGGGGAGGTCCTGGGCTTGAAGGCCCCGCCGCGCAGGAACTGCGCCCCCGCCTTTTTTACCCGTTCGGCCACGCCGCAGATCTGGGCCTCGTTTTCCACCGAGCACGGCCCGGCAATCAACGCGAGCCCGCCGTCGCCGATGGTCTGTCCGGTCGGCAGGGTAACCACCGTGTTGTCCGGATGAAACTTGCGGTTTGCTTTTTTATACGGCTCCTGTACCCGTTTTACGCTTTCCACGAAATCCTGCGCGGCAATGAAGTCGATGTCGATGGCGGAAGTGTCGCCGATCAGCCCGAGCACGGTGCTCTGCGTCCCCACCCAGGTGTTGACCTTTACGCTGTGTTCTCTGGTGAGCGAATCCGTGAATTCTGAAAGCTGCTGTGGGGTACATTCGGGTTTTAATACGATAATCATGCTGTTCCTCCTTTGATGCGGGCCGGTAAAAATGAGTAAAAAAATAACGGAGCTGCTGTCAGCTCCGTCAAAAATATCAGCCCGTTATCAGTCAATAAAATACGGCTATATCCTTTTACACAAAAGCTTACAGTTGACTTTGCTGCACACACAAAAATCCCACGCCATAAAATAGCGGGGGTAACCGAAACCTGTAAATCGTGTTGTGTATGCGGACAAATTCATCATGTAACTCCTTTGCGTTCACCTTATCCCGTATCATAATACAGAATGCCGCCGGTGTCAAGCTGAAATTGCGGAGATTTGGGCGCAGAGAAAAAAGGATGTGAAAATCCATTCGAAATTTCTTGATTGTTCTATACTGATTTGCTATAATCAATAAGTATATCAACCTGAAAATCCGCAAGTGTCTTTTACAGAAAGAAGTGACGCCGATGCCCCAAACGGCAATGAGTACGCCCGGTTTGGAAAACATAGTCAATTACCTCGGCGGCGGCGTTTTTTGCTGTAAAAACGATGGTGTCCTGACGATTATCTATGCAAGCGCTTCCTTTTACGGGATGCTTGGGTATAGCGAAGAGGAAATCACCGCGCTGAACGGGCCGGCGCCGAACCGGCTGCTGAGCAAAGGCCAACGGATTAACTGGGGCAGACTTGCCGAAAGCTTGAAAAAACGCGGCCTTGCCGAGCTGGAGCTGAAACTGGTTCGGAAAGACGGGGACTATATCTGGA
>UREO01000071.1 GCA_900546895.1 uncultured Oscillospiraceae bacterium | reverse complement strand
GTCCTGTTTTTATTTTCTTTTTGTTTGCTGGAATTTGAAATTTATTCAATATTATAACGTTTTACCATAAAATATTAAACATTTTTAAAATTTGCCGAGTATTCGGTAATTTTTAACAATATTTAGGCCGCAGGCTGTAGCGGCGCCCGGAATGGGAACGAATCTTTTCTGCAAGCTCCAGTTCCGTCACCGCGGTCAGAAGCCGTGGAGCGGAAATGCCTGTCAGGCGCTCCAACTCGGAAAGATGCTTCGGTGAGTCCGTCAGGCTGGAATACAAAAGCACAGCGTCCTCTGAAAATTCTTTTTCATCCAATGTCTCCGCCGCCGGCTGTACCGGCTCCGGTTCCGGTTCCGGAGAAAGAATCACATTCGTTTCTTCATCCCTGAAATCGATCTGGCCGGGAAAACGGTAAAGGTACTCTTCCAGAATCTCGCCCGCGTTGGACACGGGCTTCGCCCCGCTTTTAATCAGCCCGTTCACTCCCTGGGAAACAGGGCTGTAAATTCCGGCGGGTACGGCAAAAACGTCCCTTCCCTGCTCCAGCGCGTACTGCGCGGTAATCAGCGAGCCGCTTTTTCCGGCAGCCTCCACCACAAGGGTTCCCAGCGTCAGTCCGGAAATAATACGGTTGCGGATCGGAAAATTGGAATTGACAGCCTGCGTGTTCGGGGGATACTCCGAAATGACCGCGCCGGAAAGCGCGATGGCTTCGCGCAGAGACGCGTTTCCCATCAGGTAATTATAATCGATGCCGCAGCCAAGAACGCAGACGGTTTTCCCGCCGGCCTGCAGAGCACCCTTGTGAGCCGCCGTATCAATCCCCAGCGCGCCGCCGCTGACAACGACCGTCCCCTGTTTGGCAAGCTCAAAAGCAAAGCTGCGCGCGGTAGCGACGCCGGTCGCGGTCGCTTTGCGGGTACCCACAATAGCGATGCTGGGAACTGCGGAAAAATCCGGCAGGGTCCCCTTGACATACAGCGCACAGGGAGCATTATGAATCTCCCTAAGCGGTTCGGGGTAACCGGCGCATCCGGGCGTAAGAACCTGCTGCCCGATTTTCTCACAGTATTCGAGCAGAGCCCCGGCGTTCTGAACGGAATACGAGCCGAGCTTTCCCAGCTCGCTCTGCGTAAAGTAACCCTCGAGCAGCCAGCTTTCCATACCCGCATCATAAAAGTCGCTCAGAGAACGATAACCCGAAAGAATACGGTTCTGCTTGGAGCTGCCCGCGCCGAGCGCGTGCTGCAGCCACACCCAGTATGCCCTTTGGTCAACAGACATTCTTAAACGCCTCCCGATTTTTCGCGCATCATTTCCCACATCAAAATCGCAGCGGAAGCCGACGCGTTGAGAGATTCCGCTCTGCCCAGCATAGGGATGGTCACCGCCCCCGAACAGGCGGCGATCGCCGCGGAAGTAAGCCCGTTTCCTTCATTGCCCACGAAAAGCACCGTCGGCTTTCGGAAGCCGACCGCCGTCACCTTTCGAGCGGAGGAGTCCGGAACCGCGGCAAGGGTGACGAACCCGCGGCTGTTCAGAAAAGCAATAGCGGAAGCAAGCTCGGCCCGTACATAGAACGGAAGGCGGAAAACCGCGCCCATACTGGCGCGCAGCACCTTCGGGGAATAGACGTCGCAGCAGCTGCCGCCCAAAAGGACGCCGCCGACTCCCAGCGCCTCCGCCGTACGGAGTACCGCTCCCAGATTGGCCGGATCCTGAATGTTCTCAAGTCCCAGGTAATGAAGCCCCGAACCCATTTTCTCCAGTTCCTCCGTCCCGGCGCGCATTCTGCAGACGCAGAAAACGCCCTGCGGGGACTTTGTGTCCGACAAAAGCGCCGCGACATGCGGCTCCACCAGATAGGTTTCTTCCGCCGCCAATTGAATTTCGATGAGATAGTCCGCGTATTTTTCGCCCGCCTGCGCCGTGTAAAACAGGGTCCTGATGCCGACCCCGCTCTGCGCCGCGTCGCGGCAGAGCCGCGCGCCCTCAACCAGAAAAAGGCCTTGTTCCCTGCGGAACCCGGCGGCAGAGGAAAGGCGTGCGGCAGTTTTGACAATTTCATTTTGACGGCTTGTAATCAGATCCGGCATGTTATCTCTCCATATAAAATTTGCGCCCGGTTTTTTTCCGGGCGCAATTACAGCTTTTTAAAGCGCTGCCTTTGCTTTTTCAATCAAGCTCTTAAATGCGGCTTCGTCGGCAACAGCGATTTCTGCAAGCATTTTACGGTTCAGCGTAATCCCCGCTTTTTTCAGCCCGTTCATAAACACGGAATAGCTGACGTCGTTCGCGCGGCATGCGGCGGAAATGCGGGTAATCCACAAGCGGCGGAAATCTCTCTTTCTTGCTTTACGTCCGATAAACGCGTAGTTTCCGGATTTCATAACGGCCTGTTTGGCCATTTTAAAATGTCTGCTCTTGGAACCCCAGTAGCCCTTCGCAAGTTTCAAAGTCTTTTTTCTTCTCTTGCGTGTCATCAACGCACCTTTTACACGTGCCATTCTATTACCTCCATTGAAATGGTTATTTTAATCAACAGGACTAACTCTTATTTGTAAGGAATCAATCTTTTTACCTGAGCCACATTCGTCTTGTCGGCAACAGTGGTCTTTCTGAGGCCTCTCTTGCGCTTGGTGGTCTTTTTGTTCAAGATATGGGATTTATTGGCATGACCGCGGATTACTTTTCCGTTTTTAGAAAGTTTGAAGCGCTTTTTTGCGCCGGTATGTGTCTTAATTTTAGGCATGGTATTATCCTCCTTATGATGATTACTTAGCGGGTTTGGATGCAAGGAACATGAGCATATTACGCCCCTCTAACTTCGCCGGTTTTTCTACATTGGCGATTTCGCTGAGTGCTTCAGCAAAATTCCGCATAATGCTGTAACCCTGCTCCGGATGTCCCATTTCCCGTCCGCGGAAGCGGATGGAAGCCTTGACCTTGTCGCCATCCTTCAAAAAGCGGGTTGCATGACCGACTTTTGTGTTAAAGTCGTGAGTGTCAATGTTTAAAGACAAACGGATTTCCTTGATGTCGACAATGCGCTGGTTCTTCTTTGCTTCCTTATCACGCTTTGCCTGCTCAAATCTAAATTTGCCGTAATCAATGATCTTGCACACCGGCGGCTTTGCCTGCGGTGCGATCTTGACAAGATCAAGATTCTGCTCAAACGCTTTTTCCAAAGCCTGAGCCGAACTCATCACACCAA
This sequence comes from uncultured Oscillospiraceae bacterium, assembly GCA_900546895.1. Taxonomy (GTDB): domain Bacteria; phylum Bacillota; class Clostridia; order Oscillospirales; family Acutalibacteraceae; genus Caproiciproducens. The sequence continues at coordinate 7,971 of UREO01000071.1, read as the reverse complement.
GCTGAGAACCGTCCGAACCGACGACACGCACTTCCCTGTCACGAATTTCCTCATTAATCTGCAGTTCCTTGTTGCTAATTGTTAAGCACCTCCAAAACACGTTATCAATTTCAATAAAAAGCGCGGGCAGAATATCCGCCCGCACAACAATACACAAAACAACAGCTTGAAAAGCCGTTTTCCGTATTGACCCATGGCGGACGAAACCCCACAGGTGTGGACACAAGATGCCCCGCTTTGTTTTACTGAATTATTTTACCAGTGATTTTTTCATTTGTCAAGCGTTAATTGGAGATTTCACAATTCAGGCTGAAGGAATAAAGCAGGCACCCGGCAACCTTTTTTCCCGTACACTGTTCCATTGCCAGACGGTAAAGGGCAAGCTGCGCATGATAGCGTTCCCACAGCTCCGAGGGATGATTCGTCCGGTCGGTTTTATAGTCCACGATCACTAACTTGCCATTTTCCTCAAACGCGCAGTCGACCGCGCCCTGCAGGACCACAGGCTGGCCTTTCAGTTCGTCCGGCAACCCCGGACGAACGTCTCCCGCGGTAATTTCCACAGTAAAGCGATATTCCCGCAGAACGTTTTCCGAAGCGAAAATTCTTTTTGCAAGCGAGCCTTGAAAGAAAATCCGCACACGGGCGAGATCCACCGCGTTCCCCTGCTCGGCCGTCAGGAAGCCTTGCGCAACAAGGCGTTCCAGCTCGCTTTCGGGATCTTCGCGAGCTTTTTCGTAATCCACAAACTGCATATAGGTATGCAGCGCCGTCCCGCGCTCGGCGGGAGTCAGCCCCGTTTTGCTTAAAAACGCGGGGCGGGACACGGCGGCGTACTGCGCGGAAAATTCACGCGCGGCAAGGTCGGAGGCCGCCACCTTGGCCTGTATCCCTTTTAAGGCGGCGTACGGATAGACATAGTCCATTGCCGCGGAGATTTCTTCCTCCAGCGCCCGGTCCGGCTGCGCCGGCAAAACCTCCTCCGGCCGCCGTACGGCAGCATCTTCTTTCGGCGGATAGATCAGATTCACGGCCCACGGTTCCTCCGAACCGACGGTGATTCCCGGCAGGGCGCAGGCAAGGTCGCGCAGTCGCGCACCATCCGGGTGGCGCAGGGCACAGAGCAGCAGCCAGTCGGAAATGCTGGAAACGCTGCGCACCACATAGGGCTGAATCCTGTTTTCCTCCGTCAGCCGGGCGGCGAGCTTTCCGAGCGTCTTCCCCACGTCCTTGACCGTCGTCACCATGATGAGCTTTTCCTTCGCCCTCGTCATGGCGACGTACAGCACGCGCAGCTCCTCGCTCATTTCATTGCGGTCCAGCTCCAGCGCGACCGCTTCGCGCGGCATGGTCGTGTAGCGGCAGAGACCGGCGTCGTCCCTGAGCTTTACCCCAAGGCCGAGCGACGGGTGCAAAAGCACGTCCCCCCGCTCCTTATTGAAGCGCCGGGAGCACCCGGCAAGGATGCAGACCGGGAACTCCAATCCCTTGCTACGGTGGATACTCATGATTTTCACAACATTGGCCGCCTCGCTGATGGTGGAGGCGGGCGCAAGGTCGGCGCTGTTTTTTTGAAGCCTGTCTATAAACCGGATAAAGCCGGAAAGCCCGTTATAGCCGGAGGCTTCGTATTTTTTCGCGTATTCAAGCAGCAGGCGGAGGTTCGCAAGCCGCAGCTCCCCGTTGGGCATTGCCTGAACCAGATTCAGATAACCCGTTTTGTCGTAAACCGCCTGAATCAGCCGGTCCGACGGCATGGTAGCCGCCAGCGTGCGATAGGAGTCCATATCGCGCAGAAAGTCCGCCGCTCGTAGGTTGCCGCCCTGAGCGGCGGAAACGAGCGCGGGATACAGCGGCGCGCTGCGCGACGGGATGCGAATATCGGCCATATCGTCCGCCGTGAAGCCGTAAATGGGGCTCATCAGCACCGAAAGCAGCGGAATATCCTGCATCGGATTGTCGATCACGCGCAGAAGCGAAACCGCCACCCCCACTTCCGCCGCCGCGAAGAAACCGCCCGCCGTGTCGGCCCAGGCCGGAATCCCGAGCGCGGACAGTTCCCGCGCGTATTCGTGCGCGTACCGGTTCGCGCTGCGCAGCAAAATGCAGATATCCCGGCAGACGACGGGCCGCTGTCGACCATGGTCCGTTACGGCGGTGCCGTCCCCGGTCATCCGATAGATCAGCTCCGCGATATGACGGCTTTCCGCCGCGATCATTTCCTCGCCGTCCTCGGACGCCGAAAGGTCGATGATGTCGAGCTGCGCCGCGGGTTCGCCACAGGGAGGGTAATCCGCCCCGGCGGCAAGCTCCTCCGATTTCGTGTAATCCAGCTCGCCCGTCTGCTCGCTCATCAGCTGGCGGAACACGAAATTCACCGTTTCGGTCACCCCGCGGCGGCTGCGGAAGTTTTTGTCCAGTACAACACAGGCGGGATATGCGTCCTTTGTTCTGTCGTAATCGGGGTACTGCGCGCGGCGGCGCAGAAAAATCTGCGGCATTGCCTGACGGAAACGGTAAATGCTCTGCTTGACGTCGCCGACCATAAACAGGTTGCTTTCCTTCTGCGAAACCGCGCGGAAAATCATATCCTGTGCTTCGTTGGTGTCCTGATATTCGTCGACCATCACCTCGTCAAACCGGGCGGATATCTCCAAAGCCTCCTCTGTCGGTATAAAGCCGCCGTCCGTCTCCCGGACAAGCAGCTTTAAGGCGTAATGCTCCAGATCGCTGAAATCCGCCGCGCGGCGTTCCCGTTTCAGCCGGTCCAGCTCTTCGCCGAACTTTTCCGTGACCTCGAACAGCTTCTTTACCAGCGGGGCGATGCGGGCGATCTCTTCCCCGCATTCCCGTTCGTCGGCGCCGAACAGCTCCGCCAGCTTTTTGACGGTTTCCTGCACTTCCTTGCGGCTTGCCGAAAGCTTGTTTTTCAGCGGGTCGTCGCCGTAGCCCCGCAAAGGCTTCAGCCTTTGAAAAGCGAAATTGGCACACTGGAAAGAAACGGCGTCCCAGCCGCCCGCGTCCGCCGCGTCTTTCAGCGCCAGAAGGCCCGCCAGATCGGAGCGGAAGCCGTCGCCATACGCGCCGGCAATTTTTTCGTCTTCCTGTATCAGCGCGAGGGAATTGCGCGTCAGGGAAATACAGTAGTCCACCGCGTCTGCGGCGTACTTTAACACGGTCCGTCCCCACACGGTCCGGGAAGCGGAAACCTCCTCCTCATACATGGCGGCCTTTTCCCGCAGCCAGCGGCTCGGAAACGGATGAGACCGTACAAAATCGTAGAGGGTATTGACTGTCTGAATCATGCGCGCGTCGTCCCGACCGGAGGAAAACGCGTCGACAAGAGCGTAAAAATCCGGGTCGTTCTGTGCGTAAAACGCTTCCAGAACGGCAGAAACCGCGTCGCCGCGCAGCAGCTTCATCTCACTATCGTCCAGAATGCGAAAATCCGGGGAAATCCCCAGCTTATAAAAGTTTTCCCGGATCAGTTCGCTGCAAAAGCTGTGGATGGTGCTGATGTGCGCGCGGGTCAGCAGAATCTGCTGGCGCTGAAGCCGAACGTTCATAGGGTCGGCTTCCAGCAGTTTTGCGATTTCCGCCGCGATACGGCCACTCATTTCCGCCGCCGCGGCCTTGGTAAAGGTAACGACGAGCAGGCGGTCGGCATCGGTGGGATTTTGCGGGTCGGTCATGCGCTCAATCACGCGCTGCACCAAAACCGCCGTTTTCCCGGAGCCTGCTGCGGCGGATACCAGCAGCGTGCCGCCCCGCGCCTCAATCGCGTCCTGCTGGCTTTGCGTCCATGTGCGTGCGCTCATTGCTCGTTCCCTCCTTTTGCCTGTGTAAGCTCTTTGATGACTTCGTCCCTGTCCCACTGCTGCATTTCGCGTGTGGGGTCGTCCCTTTCATGACCGCAGACGGACGAGTAGGGGCACCACGCGCAGGCGTCGTAGGTACCGGAAAGCGGCACCGCCGAAACATCGCCGCCGTGAAGCTCCCGGGCCATCGCGCCGACCAGCTCCTTAATATGTTTCATCACACCGGTCAGTTCTCCCGGAGAAACCACGTGGTCGCGTTTGCCCGGCACGCCGTCTTTGAGCGCGACCGGGATATAATTCCCCTGCCCGCCGTGCTCCATAGCCGCGATGATTTCGGCGTCGTCCAATATAAGCCCGTCCATCCGCAGCTTTTTCGCCGCTTCCTGCCCGATCTTTTCGGCTTCCGTATTGCGGGAAGCGGAAACGGCGGGGCGATTCGCGGGCATATACAGCACGCCGGCGGGCCGGACGTCCCCGTAGCGGTCCCCGCCGTTCTCCATCAGCGCCGCCAGATAGATCAGCATCTGCATGTTGATCCCGTAAAGAATATCCGATAATTTGAATTCCTTATGGCCGGTCTTATAGTCGATCACGCGTACATAGCCGACCCCGTCCCGGTCGAAAAGATCGACCCGGTCGATTTTGCCGTCGATTTCCACCTGTCCCCCGTCCGGCAGCGGGATACGCAGGGGGGGAATCCCGTCTTTTCCAATGGAAAGCTCGAAGTCGACGGGCTTAAATTCGCTCTGGGCAAGCTCCTGCGCGATATGGGACGCGATCACCTGCGCCGAATCGGCCAGACGCAGAAACAGGTATACAAAACGCGGCGACTTATTCTGAACGCCGCTCATTTTGGTATCGACGTACACATTTAAGAGACGGAGGATTTCTACTTTGAGCTCCTCCGGGCTCATGCGGAGAATGGCTTCGCTGCCGGTGTCGCGGAACAGCTTCTCCAGTAAAAAATGCATCAGACTGCCATACTCCAGCGCGTCCAGCTCCGCCGCCCGGCGCTCCTTTGCGTTCAGGCCGAAACGGCAGAAGTACTGGAAACGGCACAGATAAAATTTTTCGATCTGCGTTGCGGAAACATGCAGATTTTCTCCGAACAGAGCCTTCGCTTTTTCAGTGGAAGCAAAAACGGCGGGCCGGTTCTGCGCGGCGCGGTCGATTGCAGACAGGCGATGTTCACAGCCGCGCTTTCCGAACAGGTCTTTCAGCGTGGCGGACAGAACGGTATTGTGCTTCCACTGCTGCGCCATCAGCTCAAAGGCGGGCTCCTTCGCGTTCGCGAAATAGGTCTGCGGCAGAAGAAGCTCGTTGATGACCGCTGTGTTTTTTAAAATGGCGCATACTTCGCCCGGGATGGAGGAAGTCGTGTTCGCTTCCCCCGCTGGGCCGGTAAGCGGATACGTTATGTACAGTCTTTCAGAGGCGGCGCTCATGGCCGCGTAGGCAAGAAAACGCTCCTGCACTGCGGTGCCCTCAAGAGTGTCGTTCAAAGGAAGCCCCAAACGGATGAGCTCCCGCCGCTCGCTGTCGCTGAAAACGCAGTCGCCGCCGGGCGATAAGGGAAATTCGCCCTGCACGGTCCCCATCAGGAAGACCACCTTCGGCGCCCCGGTTCTGGTTCGGTCGGCGGCACCGACGGTCACTTCGTCCAGTCCCTGCGGGATGCTTGCCATACGGTTCGCCAGAATGACCAGACGCAGAAGCTCCGCGTAGCGCGCGGAGGTGACGGGATTCTTTTGCAGCACCAGCGCCGTCTGGTCCAGAATCTCCATCAGAAGGTCCCAGAGCCGCAGCTGGCGGTCGGCAAGCTCCGGCTCCCCGCAGTCGGACAGATGCTGCGCGAGGTTTTTCAGATGCCCGGCGGCACCGATGTCCCGAAGCAGCTCGTACACCGCCGCGGCCATCCCTTCCCCGTCGGTATCGCGGAGTCTGGACGCGAACCGGAGCAGCGGCGTCATCACCGCTTTCCGGCTTTCATTGATCTCCGTGAGCTTTTTCAGATCGCCGTCTTTCATTTCTTCCGCAAACCCTTTGGGATGCTCCGTCCAGTCCTCTTTCCACTGCTTCCCTTCCTTGCCCCACACAAAAACATAGTTTTCCAGTTGGGAGATTTCATCGGTGCCGAGCGCCGTCAGGCCGGTTTTCAGGTACGAAAAAACAGAATCCGAGGAAAAGCCGGACTGTACGGTTTTGAACGCGGAAAGCACCAGGCGCATCAGCGGTTCGGCGTCGATCGCCTGCGGCTTGTCCATAAAATACGGGATTTCCCACCGCTCAAGAGCCAGATCGAGAACCCCGCGGTAACGGTCGGTCGAACGGGTGATAATCGCAAAATCGCGGTAACGAAAGCCCTTTTCCATCACCAGACGGCGGATGGCGGCGGCGACAAAGGCGGACTCGCCGTACGCGTTGTTTGCTTCATACAGCACGACGTCCCCGTTATTTTCGCAGTCCTGCGCCGTGCGCCCGCAGCGGAAGGCCCCGGCCTCCACCGCGGCCAGCGGCCTGCTTTGAAAACGCGCCCCGCCCGGCAAAACGACCGGCGGAGCGATTTTCACGTCGTTCCGGCGCGCAAGCCGCATCAGGTTTTTCCCGGTGCGGCGAACAAGGGAAAACAGGCCCATGCCGTGCTCCGGGTCGTCAAGCTGATCGGTACAGAGCGTAACGTACAGGTCGTCCGCCTGAGAAAGGATCAGGTTGATGATATTGTATTCCTGCACCGTAAAGCTCTGGAACGAATCGAGCGCCACGGTATATTCCGAAAAGAAGCGATGCTCCAGCAGGGTATTTTTCAGCCTTGTCAGGTCGTCCAGCGGATCGACAAAGCTTTGCGCGACCAGTGCGTCATAGGCGGAAAGGATCAGGGACAGCTCCGTCATTTTCTGCCGCAAGGTCCCCCCGGGCATTTCCCCCGCCGCGTGTTCGATATCGAGCGGGGTCACGTCGCACATTTTAAATTCCGTGGAAGCGGAGATCATCAGGCCGACAAGCTCGGTGCTTTCCGCGTTCTTGCGGTAAAAGCTGAGCTGGTCCTTCACCTGCTCCAGTGCAAGGCTCATAAAGATGCTTCGGCCCCCGTCGTCCAGTCGGCGCCCCGCGCCGCCGCCGTACCGGCGGAACACCAGATCCGCCAGGCGGGAAAAGCTCGTGACCGAAACGCGCTGCACATCCTTCGCGCCGAGCAGCCGGAGCATCGCGCGCTCGTTTTCAAACGACGACTGCTCCGGCACGATCAGCATGATTTTTTTCTGTGCAGCCTGAGCCATATTTTTCAGTTCTGTCCGCAGCAGTTCCGTTTTTCCGCTGCCCGCGCGGCCCAAAATAAAACGCAGCATCGTATGCCCCCAAACATTCAGTATCCTGATTTCATACTGAACATTATAGCATGGATGCTGCGCTTACAGCAATTCCATTTTCATTTGCGAACAAGACGGATTCCTCCCCCGTCTGTGGCGGGGAGGAATCCGAACACATTTGCACAAGCAACCGGAAATGCTGCAGGAAAATATTCTATTTCTTTTCGAGGTAATTTTTCAGCTGTTCATAAAGCTCCACCGATTTGAATTTTATTTCAAATTCACCCTTGCCCTCTACGATTTCAAGCTGGTTCGCGTTGAGCACGTCGCCCAGTTCCTTGGGTTCCTCGGCGGCGGGCAGGCACATCGGCGGGAAAATGACACACCACCAGTTACGGCCCGCGGCCTTCCCGATGGTCACGCGCAGGGAATCATAGTCCCCCGCTGGGAGAGTCACCGTCTGGTACTCTCTGGTGGTAAAATACATGTGGACCATTTCGACATTGACGGGATAATCAAAGCCCTGCTTTTTGACTTCGTCCGCCGCCGCCGCTTTCAGCTGCGGAATGGCGGAGCGAACGGCTTCCTGTGCCTCGGCTTTATTTTTGACGTTGTCCATCAGGCCCTTGCTCTCGGTAAGAATCCGGTCGCGCACCTTCAGTTTCAGCGCCTGATCCGAGTCGGAGTCGGAATTTGCGAGGACGTGCAGGCGAAGCACATGGTTCGGTATATCTTCACAGCCGGCTGCAAAGCCGGTGAAGGAAAACAGCACGGTTAATATCAGTGCCAGTAAAAGCGATTTTTCAAACAGTTTCATGTTAAGTAAGTCCCTTTCTGTATTTATG
>UREO01000070.1 GCA_900546895.1 uncultured Oscillospiraceae bacterium | reverse complement strand
TTGGGCTCGTAGCCGACACCGGTGACGTCAAATTCTTTTTCCGCCAGCCATAAATGGCTGACCGTCATTTCATTTTGTGTAAGTGTACCGGTTTTATCCGTACAGATAACGGAAGTGCTGCCCAGCGTTTCCACCGACGAAAGCTTTTTGACCAAAGCGTTCCTCTTGGACATGCGCTGTACAGCCATGGCAAGGGACAGGGTAACGGTGGGAAGCAGTCCTTCCGGAATAAAGGCGACGATCATTCCCAGCGCAAAGACAAACGATGCGGCAAATGGCTCGTTTACAAAAAAGTATGACGCCAGGAAAAACAGGATGCCAAACAGGATTGCAATCATAGAAATCTGTTTTGTCAGACGGTTCAGCTCTTTTTGAAGAGGGCTTTCCTCTTTTTCCATATTCTGAGTCAGGTCCGCAATTTTACCGAACTCGGTTCCCATCCCGATCCCCATAACGACGGCTTTTCCGTTGCCCTCCGAAACATTCGTGCCCGCAAAGATGAGGTTCGGCGTTTCAGCCCGCGTCAGATCGTCCTTCAATACGGCATCCTTGAGTTTGCGGACCGGGTTTGATTCTCCCGTCAGCGTAGACTGATCCACCTGCAGGTCGTTGCATTCGACCAGACGGGCATCCGCAGATATTTTATCTCCTTCTTCCAGAAGCATAATATCGCCGGTAACCAGATCCTCAGCCAGAATTTTCTGCTCTTCCCCATTCCGAATCACCCGCACATAGGAGGGAAGCATATTCTTCAGGGCCTCCGTAGCCTTGTCGGCACGGCTTTCCTGCCAGAAACTGAATACTCCGTTGATAACATTGACCAGCCAGACGGCTACGCCCAGTTGGGGCATACCCGCAAAAAAGGCCACCGCACCCGCCACCCACAGCAAAATTGCCATCAGATGGGTGAAGTTGCCCAAAAAAGTAAGAACGGCGGATTTTTTCTTTTTGGAGCTGATCAGGTTTTTGCCCTGTTCCTTCTGTCTCTCCTGCGCCTGTGCCTGTGTCAACCCCTGAGAAGTTGTTTCCAGAGCTTCATAAGCTTTATCTACGGGGAGTTTATAAATGATTGCTTTATCACTCAATGTATTCTCCATGGTACTCAATTGTTTGCCAATCCTTCTTTCTGTAAGAATAAAAGTTTCCTTTGCTGGAAAAGAACGTGAAGAATAGTGAAAACAGGGAATTGTTAATAAAATATGTATTCCCCATTGATAGAGAATCATTATAAACCTTTGTGAACCAATCTACAATTTGCACAGTCAAATCTTAATACAATATTAATATGCGTAAAACGACAAAACGTGACAAGCATCTTAGCGGAGAGTCCGCCCTCCTCTTGAGCTAATTTATTTTGCCTGTTTTATACGAAAACAGGCTGCCTAAGCAAGTTAAAATAAACAGGGACAGCCAAAGCGCCGTACGGTGCTTTTGGTTGTCCCTGCAGTAAAATGAGATAAACAATAAATCCGACTTAAAATCAAATGTCTTAAAAATACAGCAAAACGCCGACGCCTGAGAATGCGCATTCCGGTGGTTCTGCTTTTTAGGCCTTCCTGTGCTGTGCCGTAATACCGATATGACCGATACCCAGTACAATAGCGGCAGCGCCCAACCAGACCGTTCGCGCATAAACGGACAAAAAGAACACCGCAGCCACCGGCAAAACAGCCAGCGGCAATGGGATTCCACAAAAAGGCCTGTAAAAATCCGCGGATACATGCTTACCGGTAAAATACCTTCCCCAGCACATCAGATATAAGAGCATGAGAAAACCGGCGGCGCCTAACCATATCGTCCAGAAATCGATTTTCCGTATATTGAGGTCATCAAAAATCAATACCAGCGTGGTAGTCAGGACCTGCCCTGCTCTCTCAAAAACCAGCAGTATTCTGTTTTCCTTTATTTCCTTAAAATCCACCGGCAGATTTAACCCGTAGAAAATATTGGGAATAAACAGGCAGCATAAAAAAATCAATCCGATATAAGAAAATCCCAATCCTCCCAAGTTGTCTCCTCCCTGTCTTGATATTCATACGGGTCGTTATCGATGAGAAACTTTCCTTGCTTTTCCATCTGTCCAACCATACTGGCTGCTATAGCCAATCCTGCGCTTACGGCACACTGCGCGGACTGCCGCCCGATGAAAGCAGGCATCATGATCTTTAATTTTATTATAATCTACCAACACAGATCGTGTTCCACTCCTTTTTAACCGCCATTATTACAGCATTTCCAGTTAATTCTGCAACAAGGTTGTATTTCTTCCCCCGCCTTCGGCGGGGGAAGGAATGTGTTTTGTCTTGCAAACCGAATTGGAGTTGCTGTAATCATAATACATAAATAAGCGCAAAAACGGTTTTCTATTCTGAATTACGCAATTTTGGAACAGCATCTTTTTTATACTATGGTATACTGGATTTACCGTACGGTTAGGAGGAACGCTGATGGATACTACAGAAATACTGCAGGACGTCCTGGAATACGTCGACGGACATATTACGGACGATCTGGGCACAGAACTTCTGGCGGCGCATGCCGGTTTTTCCACATGGTATTTCTGCCGGATCTTCCAGTGGGGTACCGGATATCCGGTAATGGGCTATGTGAGAAGCCGTCGTCTCGCTTTTGCCGCGCAGGATCTCAGTTCCGGTCAGCGAATCCTCGACATCGCTCTGAAATACGGATTTGAAACGCATTCGGGCTTCAGTAAAGCCTTCCGCCGCTATTTCGGATGTTCCCCGGAAATTTACCGGCTGCACGCCCACTGCAGCCGACCGGCGCTTCCCAGTCTTCTCTGTATGAATAAATATCTGATTGGAGGAATTCTTTTGGAACCGAAATTTGTTTCCCTGCCCGCCGTCAAACTTGCGGGCTTCGCCCTGAAAACGACCTCGGCCGACGGCGAAAACAGCAAAGCGATCCCAGCCTTCTGGAGCGACTATATGAGTGACGGAAGGATGGAGAAGCTTCACTCCGAAAGCTTTGTCAAACAGCATGATGAATACGGCGCATGCTTCCCGGCAAACCCGGAAAGCGGAGAATTTGAATATGTGATCGGCGTAGAGCCGAAGGAAGGCACGGCCATTCCAAACGGCTACCATACCTGCGAACTGCCGTGTGCAACCTATGCCGTCTTTTCGACGCCTCCCTGTGATGCCTCGAACTTTGTGTCCACCATTCAGGGAGTATGGCAGTATATTTTCAATGAATGGTTCCCAAAATCCGGATACGAATACGCGCCGGAATGTGCGGATTTCGAACGGTACGACGACCGCTGCATGTCCGAATCCGGAAAAGTCTGCGATATCTATATCCCCGTGGTAAAAAAATAAAAAGCAGTCCTTTGCTGTACTCAATATTCGTGATTTTTATCCTCCGTTGTCCTTGCGGACAATCGGAGGATTTTTATAAATCAGACTTTATCGAATGCAACCGGTCGGAGCAGATTCCCTATGCAGATCGGCTGGGTGCTGTATTGATAATTCCAAAGGCAGGCCGTCGCAATCTGGGGATTGCGATACGTTCTGAAAAAATATTCACAGGTATTTGTATTCATAAACGCAACATATTTGGTGTAATCATAAGTGTCGCGGCCCGTTGTCACGGCGCCTTTTGGAATTGTGACGCTTTCCATAATGTGAAAGCATGTTATGACCGCTTCTGTTCTGTCCTGGGGCGTCTGTACATGAGTCTTCAGGTATGCGGCTCTCACAAACCGCTCCGGAGAGGTATCCCCTCCCGGGAGCAGCATGGTTCCCGCTGCCTGCCCAAACGGCTTTAGCTGGATTTTCCCCCAGTAGGCTTCCTCGACCTGTCTCGGAGATACCCCTGCATAATTTCTCAGGTTCGTCATATGCCATGAAAAGTCAGGGCTGTTGGCCATAACGCCGATCGGATTTGGAAATATTTCCAGACCTCTTTCGGTCTGTTCAACTACGGCGCATTGCCCGCCTTTATCTGTGGCAATCCAATGAAGCGGCGCGACCGACCGTGTCACGGGGTCCTGCAATCCGATAAGGGAAATATGAGGGATCAGCGTTTTCAAGTCCTCCACGGACCCGCATCTTCCTAATATATAATGCAGAAAACCCAGGGACGCCACGGGCTCTTTTCCATCCTCTTTTATTTGCGGGTCGAACTGCGCATAACCGGCGAAATACAACGCGGCTGCCGCAAAACCCTTTTCATTGACGCCGTCGAAGAACCCTAGTATTCCGTCCGTTTCCTGACCGATTCCCATAAAGCTGTAGCGGTTATATATGTGATTGCCGTTGAGGACATTGCCCCACAAATAATTCTGGGGCATCATATAAAGCTTTGGTTCAATCTCATAAGAAAAATCCATCGTACGTCCAAAAAAGTTTTCCATCTGTTGAGACTGTAATGTAATAGCCGTACACATCTTTCCATACTCCCCCTCTGCAAAATTCACCCTGACGGACAGGATGCATAATGACTAAATGTCTTCTCCATAAATATGGCCGGGGCAGGCAAGGTGTGAAAAAAATCCAATTTTAATTATATGATAGCAAAATAACTAATGCTTTTCAAGAATAAAGTTGGAAAAACAATGTCTTATTTATTCTTGATGGTCTCTGTGCACCGCGTACGCAATGAATCCGGCTATTACTGCCAGCACAGCGACTGCCGCTACGACGGCGATCAATGAAAACATGGAATCACCTCCCACTTCTTTTTTATCCTCTTCCGTACCGCTGATTCAGCAGTTCTATTGTATTACGATTCATTTTCTACAATATCGAAAAGATTATCCGTTAGTCAGTGCAATGAGGATTAACCGTACGATAGATTATTCGGTGAACACACATATTTTTTGGGGCAGCTGATAAATCATTCAAAATGGTCTGCATAATTCACCCCCAGTTATCGCACACTATTTACGAGGTGATTTTAATGGCTCAGAGTTTACAGGATCTTTTGGCATCGAACAAGGATATCAGTCAGTACTTTTTATCGTTGCCTTCCAATGTACAAAACGCGGTTACCGGCAGCGGAGAAGAGATCTGCACACTGGAAGATCTTCTTCGCCTCATTCAATCAATTTCCGGAACTTGCTGAGAATGATACGGGAATAAATCCCCTGACGGCCGTCAGGGGATTTTTCTTATAACAAATTTCTATTCGTTTCCATGCTTCCCGGACGGCGGTACGTCCGTTCACGCCGGACGCTGCAGCAAACGGGTTTTCCCGTTACCGCTTGATAAAGGTTCCCCTGTCCAGCTCGTCAAAGGCAAGATTCAGCTCCTCACGGGTATTCATTACAATCGGGCCGCCCCAGGCAATCGGCTCGTGCAAAGGCTTCCCGGAAAAGAAAATCATACGCAGCGCAGAGTCAGGCTCTGCCGACACGGAGAGATAGTCCCCTTCCTCAAACAATACGGCCGATTTTGATAAAATCAACTGACCGTCAATGACGGCGTTCCCTTCGATCAGGAATACAAATACGGTTTCATCCTTTTTTGTGGGGAGCTCGATTTTTCCGCCCTCCGAAAGTGCTATGTCATAAATCGCTGCCGGTATATGGGCCGGAGTCACCCCCGCTGCATCCTCAAAACTTTCTGACAGGACACGGATATCAGCTTTCTCTTTTGCAGCATGACCCATCATTTCCGGCGTAATGCTTAAATATGCCGGGGCGGTCATCTTTTCCGCCCGGGGCAGGTTTAGCCACAGCTGAAATCCGAGCATTCTGCCGGCGTCTTTCGGCATTTCCTGGTGCAGAATGCCGCTTCCCGCTGTCATCCACTGGCTTTCTCCCGCATGAATGGCCCCTTTATTTCCCAGACTGTCTTCATGCTCTATCTTTCCGGAAATCAAATAAGTAATAGTCTCGATTCCTCTGTGCGGATGCATGGGAAACCCGGCGATATAGTCCGACGGGTCTGTGGAATCAGAGGAATCCAGCATCAAAAACGGGTCGAAATCTTCCACGTCATGGTATCCGATCACACGGACGAGCCGCACTCCGGCACCATCCGTCGCTCTTTGTCCCCGGATTATTTTTTTAATCGTGCGTTTTTTCATATCCATTTTCCTTCCCAGCGTTTTATATGGAAATCAGAACTCTTCCTGCTCCCTATTGACACGCTGTTCATCATACATATCGGTAAACTGTTCTCTAATTTGCAGTATAGCATAAAGAGAAAAATTCAGCAAGCGCGATCCCTCAAAAGGCATCCCGGGTTCAGTCTTAACCTCCGGTATCTCCGGTAAAGGGATCTGCCTAAAAATATTCCCCCCTTGCATTCCTGTTTCCCATATTGACAAGCTATATTTGAAAATCATAGTATGTAACAACTCCGATCGAAAGGTGGAACCAAATATGTGTTGGCTAATACCATTTCTGATTTTAGCGGGATGCGGCTGCAGGCGCGGCTGTTGCTGCCGCAGATGTAAATAGCAGATCGTGGCGCTCACTGACAGCGGGCGCCATCCTACATAGAAAAACGCCCTTGAAGATCATTTCCGGACACAAAAGGTATCTGCCTCTGAATTGCCGCATATTATTTCTGTGAGGTGAGAATATGAACGACAATGCCAGCGACGCCTATCTGTCCGCCAGGGTCGACGAACCATATCCGATTGTAACGGTGACTGAAAAAAACTGCAGATACGCGTCAATCATTTCAGACGGATATGCGGGAGAAGGGTCTGAATCAACCGCCATCGCCCAATATGGGGTACACCGCCTGTATTTAAAGGATTTGGCAAATTCATATGAGGCATACGGGGCAATCATACAAGTAGAAATGATCCATTGGAGACTGTTAGGTGATCTCGTATTACAATTGGGTAACACCCCGCTGCTCCGATCATGCTTATCCGGAAGGTACTGGAGCGGAAGTTTCCCCATGTACCGCAATACCTTTGCACAGATTATTCAGTCCGACATTGAAGGAGAAAAAGCTGCCATCGCGCATTATCAAAGAATGATCCGGCAGATCGGAGACGCTCAAATCCAGAATTTATTCAAACGGATCATCCTTGATGAAGAAAGGCACATTGAAATACTTACCGGGCTGAGAGCGGCCGCAAAATAAAACATTCGCCTTTTGAATAATTCAGTTCTTTCCTGCCAATCCTTCTATCAAACTTCTTTTCTGTTTTTTCTCTATCCGGGCCGCTCTGTAGCAGGAGCGGCCTTTTCAAATTAGTAGAATTTTAACCCAATCTTCACGCCGATTTCACATTGGGCCATTATACTTTAATCATTCCAAACAGCTTACAAGTCCTATATGAGAAATCATATCCTTCTTTTTCATTAATACCCCTCTGTGGCCGCTCCTTAATTGGAGCGGCTTCTCTATTTCCATAAATTACCTTTGCAAAATAATTACAAATTTGTTGCTATTTAATTGTCAATTACACAATTGGCATTCCTCCTATTTTTTCTTTGGGCCGTTCTAAATATTTAAGTTCGCTTTTTAGGAAATTAATGCTATAATACATCTATAAAAATTTTTTAAGGGGTGACCTGATATGAGCAAAAAAGCAATTGGCGTCTTTGTGGGAAGTCTTCGAAAAGATTCTTTCAGCAAAAAGATCGCTCAAAATGTCATTGATCTTATGCCGGAAGATTTTACCGCGCAGATTATCGATATCGGAGGTCTTGAATTATATAATCAGGATTATGACGATACTTCCGCACCGCCTGCTTCCTGGACTGAATTCAGACAAGCTGTCGGCAAATTAGATGCATTTCTGTTTGTAACGCCGGAATACAACCGTTCCGTCCCTGCCGTATTGAAAAACGCGCTTGATGTAGGCTCCCGTCCATATGGAAAAAGCGTCTGGGACGCAAAGCCCGGAGCAATCATCAGTGTATCCCCGGGGAAACTGAGTGCCTTCGGTGCAAACCACCATCTACGTCAGTCTTTGGTGTTTTTGAACGTTTACACGATGCAGCAGCCGGAAGCGTATCTTGGAAATGTAACGGACGTTCTGGGACCTGACGGTAAACTGACTTCAGAAAATACCAAATCGTTTCTGAAAAGCTATGTGGATGCTTTTGTAACATGGATAAACCATTTTTAATGGTTCCATTCGACTCCTGCCTTTCGGCAGGAGTCTCTTTTTTTTGCTCGTTCTGCGGTTTCCGCAGGATATCCGGCGTTTATTACGCTTTTGGTTTCTTTCTCGCTTTGTCGAGGTATTCCTCCGGGTTTCTTCCGGCATCCTTGGCCGCCGCGAACAGCGCTTCGCGCAGCTCTTCTTTCGTCCAATCCTCATATGGCACATATTTGTGCAGGATAATATTTTCTTCGTCATCCGTATAAAACTCGATCGGATCTCCGTCCTCGATTCCGTTGATTTCGCGAAGCTCTTTTGGAACGACAATACGCCCCGTGTTATCAATTTTGCGGACAATTCCTGTTGCCCTCATAGATTTTGCCTCCCTTAAATTTCCCTATCTCATGGAAAACGGAAATACCCGATTTTCCGTCATGGTCTTTTCATCAATAGTATATCAAACAATACACAGAATCTGCTATTAAAATCCAATCTGTCAGGGAAAGACGGGGCGGTCCGGTACTATGTATTAATATTACAGGTTATTTATGGTACCGCTGCACTAATATAGTGCAACGGTAAAATTTTTGTTCCGGACATAAAAAACGGCGGCTGATCTTGGGACATTTCAAAATGTTCCAAAATACCAACCACCGTTCATTGACCCGATTTGCTTATTTTAAGACCTGACTATTTTGAAAAAAATCTTTCCAGGGGTCATTGCCGCCGATCCTCTGGAGTGCATCCTCCATAGTAATGCCGTCGGGGGCAACCGTTTCAAGCTCATCCCAGGCGATCGGCATGGACACTTTGGCCCCTTTTCTCGCTCTTATGGAATAGGGGGAAACACTGGTAGCGCCTCTGCCGTTTCGGATCCAATCGATAAAGATTTTGTTTTTCCGTTTTTCCTTCCGGATATTGCTTGTATAACGGTCGGGCCACTTCTGTTCCATTACTTCGGCAATGCGTTTCGCAAAATCGTGGAACACATCCCACGAAGCAACGGGTTTAAAAGGGACGACCACATGGTACCCTTTGCCGCCGCTGGTCTTTAGATACGACTTGAGCGAGAGTTCGGCAAGAATGCTTTTGACATCTTTCACCCCCTGGCGCACCGTTTCGAGGTCCATTCCCTCGTCAGGATCAAGATCGAATACCATTACGTCGGGGTTTTCAAGCTTGTCTACCCTGCTCCCCCAGGTATGGAATTCCAGCGTGCCCATCTGCGCTTCAGATATCAGTCCGGACGCATCCTCAATATAGAAATAATCTTCCGTTTCCCCATCGTTGGTGGGGATCGATACGGAAACGACCCCTTTGCTGTCTGAACCGGGATGTTTTTTAAAAAAGCAGCTCTGTGATATTCCCTTGGGACAGCGCACGATGCTTAAAATTCTGTGGGATACATAGGGAAGCATACGCGCCGCCACTTTTTCATAATAGCGGATCACATCCGCCTTGGTTATGTCGGGATCGTGAAACATGATCTTGTCCGGGTGGGTAATCTTAACGCCTTCTATGATAAGGTCATCGTCAGCTGCTTTCATGGGTTTCTCCACATTTTCGGCGGATGCCCGAGGCTGTGCCTCATCATCCGCTTCCTCCTTTTTAATATCCTTTGGGTTTTTATCGGTCCGCAGGCCCTTGAAGCTTGCCTGCCGCAGCAGATTTTCTTCGGTCCACTGTGCGAACTTGATTTCCGCAACCAACCGGGGTTCCAGCCAGGTAATTTTTTCGTGAGCTCTCTCCCGGGGCGCCTGGCTGAAAGGAGCCGATCCTCTTTCTAAACTTTTAAACCGATGCTCAAGCTCTGCCGCACTGCGGACGCTCAGTCCCGTTCCGGCCCGTCCGGCATAGACCAGTTCTTCTCCTTTATAAACGCCAAGGAGCAGCGAGCTTACTCCGCTTGTTTTTTTATCGGATAGGGTATATCCTCCAATGACGAATTCCTGCCTTTTATCACATTTAAGCTTGACCCAGTCACCGTTTCTGGTTCCGCTGTATACGGAATCGGCTTTTTTACCTACAATTCCTTCCAGATTCGCCTGACCGGCAGCCGCGAAGCTTTCTTTTCCATTGCCTTTGATATGCTGGCAATAATAAAGATTTTTCGGTGAACGCTTCATAAGAATTCCAAGCGCTTCTTTTCTGTCAACCAGCCGCCGTCCCCTTAGATCTGCTCCGTCCAGGGCCAGAAGATCAAAGACGATATAGACGCAGTTTTTACCTTTCGGAGCTTTCATATAGTTTTGCAAAGCTTGAAAATCCGTTCTGCCGTGGACGTCCGTGACCGCCATTTCACCGTCCAGAACCATTGCCCTTCCGGCGGCCAGATCGATAAGGGAATTGGCGACTTCCGGAAACCGGTCCGTATAATCGTTGCCGCTGCGGGTTTGCAGCCGAACGCTGTTGCCTTCCAGGAACGCCAAGATCCTGTAGCCGTCGTACTTTACCTCGTAAAGCCAATCTTCGCCTTCGGGAACCGTGGTGACAAGCCTGGCAAGCTGTACATCCGCCTTTTCAAAAGGATTACGGGTGAATTTTTCGCCCTCGCCTTTTTCAATTTCCTCCAGGGTACGTCCGGTCCGGATGCTTGTGGTAAAGCCGGAAATTCCATCGCCGGTTTTGCTGTAATCATCTTTTTCTTTGAGCAGGAGCCAGTTGCTCCGGGTCTCGTCCGCTTTTGCTTTCATTCGGATCAAAGCCCATTTGCCCTTCAGTCTTTTGCCTTTCAGGATAACCTTAAGCGAGCCGGTACGGAGTCCTTCCGCTGCATCCGCCTGAGGTTCCCAGAAACCTTCATCCCAGAGCATTACGACTCCGCCGCCGTATTCGCCCTTGGGAATCAGCCCTTCAAAATTTCTGTATTCCAGTGGATGGTTTTCCACCTGTACGGCAAGCCTCTTATCGTGGGGATCATAGGAAGGACCCTTTGGTACCGCCCAGCTTAAAAGTACCCCGTCCCATTCGAGGCGGAAATCAAAATGATCCCTGCGGGCAATATGATGCTGAACGACAAATTTCAGGCGGTCTTCGGGATTTTCCGATTCGCCCTCTGGTTCTTCGGTTTTTTCAAAATTTCTTTTCCGATTGTATTCTTCCAGCTTTGTAACCATTGATACGCACCCTTTTGACAAGCAGTTCCATCAGTCCGGAACCTGCGCTTTTCGTTATTATCCGCCGGTTCCCTGATATTTATCCTAT
>UREO01000069.1 GCA_900546895.1 uncultured Oscillospiraceae bacterium | reverse complement strand
GCTCTCAGAGACGCCGGTTTCATTCAATAATTCTTCTTCGGCGCAATCCTTACATAATTCCCTTTTCTATTTTTATCCCCGAACCGATATGTTCCTGATTTTATTCATAAAGCTCACCTTTCGCATACTGTGACGACCGCTTCGGCCACCCGTCATTCTATGCGGGAGGTGAACTTTTTTATTTTCCCCGCCATGCAGCAGGCAGTAGAAATCGGGCCTTGCTCTTTCTACTCCAAAGCAAAGCATCCCTTCCGAAACGGAAGGGATGCCCAAAGTGTCAAAAAGCCTATCCGACAATCGGAAATAGAAAGTGGCTTTATCAGCGGGTTACAGCATGTATTTCAGGTTGGCGCGGATCGCCGCGCGAAGCTTCGGATCGTCCTTGTCGGTAGCGTTCAGGATATAGTCCGTCAGCTTTTCCAAAGTCGCGTCGTCCGTGGAAATTCCGATTTCTTTCAAAGTGACCGGAACATGGATACTTGCGAGGAATTTTTTGGTTGCTTCGATCTCTTCCTGCGGAACCCCGTTGACTCCCAGCTGAAGGGGGATTCCCAGGCCGACCAGCTCTCCGTGCAGATACTGACGGCGGACCTCCTTGTACATGCAGCAGACCGCGTCGTAAAAGTTATGGGCAAGGGCCAGCTGCTTGCCGCCGGTAGAAAGGTTGGAAACCAGCCCGGTAAGCATGATGTTGCAGCAAACGATGTCTTCCACCAGATCGCAGTGTTCCTTGTTTACGAAGGCTTCATAGGCCTTCTGCGCCTTTTCCAGATAGTTGTCGTAGGTATATTTCGCAACGACCGTCGCGGCGTCGGTATTGGCGCGGTTGTTGGCGGTTCCCAGCCGGATCATGGTAAACATGATTTCCGGGTTCTTTGCCATTGCGTCCGCGATGCCGGAGGCAAAGTAACGCGGCGGGCAGTCATCCTGGACGATCTCCAGATCGACAATGACCGCGCTGACCTCGTGGTGCATAAACCGGCTTCCGTTGACCGATCCGTTTTCATTGTAAGCGACATAAAGAACGGCGTAGGAGGCGCAGGTGGCGGCGGAAGTGGGGACCGTAATGATCTTCACGTCCGCCAGGTCACTGGCAGCTTTTGCAATGTCTATGGTTTTGCCGCCGCCCACACCGATAATCACGTCAGCGCCGCTCTCGCGGACCTCCTGAGCGATCTGTTCAAAGCTTGCATCCACTGCCGGCTCATCAAATGCTTTTACTGCATAGTCCACCCCGGCCTGCTGCAGCTTCATTCCCATTTTCTTCATTACTTTGGCCAGCGTGGTTTCATCACCTAATATGTAGGCTTTCCGACCAACGGACGAAGCTTCGGTGCCGATTTCGTCCAAAGCGCCGTAATACTGTATGTACCGCCCCGCACCAAGTTGGATCGCTTCCCGATTATTCATAAATCCGTACTCCTTCTGTATTGTAACATTGTTCGTTGAGCATACTGACTGATATCAGACAATCTATGATTGTAAAAATAATACCATCAATATCGGGAAATTACAACCCTTTTGTGAAAACAGGATGGATAAAATTCGGATTTATTTGTTGAAAGCCTCGGTCGCGGTCTGCGCATCGTCCTGCCCCTGCACCAGAAGGGACATGTCTTCCAGCGCGATCAGGATATGCGCTTCCATTGCTTTAGAGGCTTCGGCGGGATCATGCCTGGCCAGTGCCTGAATAATATTCTGGTGAGGCTTCACGGCATGAGTACGGTTTTCCGGAATGGAAAACGAATGGGCGCGGTAGGACCTGAGCGCATCGGAAATCTGCGCGTTAATGGTAACAAACAGCGGATTGTGCGACCCCTTCGCGATACCGGCGTGAAAATATTCGTCGTACATAATGATTTGGTTGATCTGTCCGGTATGAATGGACTCCACAAAATTTTCGTGGATCTCCATCAGGCTGGCCAGTTCGCTGTCCGTCATGTTTGTGGCGCAGAGCTTAACCATCATCTGCTCCACCGCAAGACGCACTTCCATGATGTCCGCAATTTTATAATTGTTCACAGAAAACCAGTTTTTCGCAATGCTGGCAGTAATATCGCGCGGCTGAGCGACAAACGCGCCTCTTCCGTGCTGAATATCCACATACCCCATCGCCTGCAAAATGCGAAGGGCTTCCCGAATAGTGGAACGGCCCACCTGAAGCTGCTGGCTCAGTCCGTTTTCAGAAGGAAGCTTATCCCCGGAAGAATAGTTCCCGGTAATAATATATTCTTTAATGGCCTCGACCACTTTGTCCGTGATGGAAACCTTTGTAATTGGCTGCATACAGCAGAACACCCCTCTCAATATATAGGAAACGTATTATAAAATAATTATAAAATGTTTGAAAGAAAAAAGCAACTAAGAACTTCATGATTTGAGCCAAATTCTGCATTTTTGTCAGATCTTCTTACAAACGATTTTTAAATATTGCACATAAAAAAAATTAAAGTTTAAAAATAAATATATAATTAACTTAAAAACACTATTGACAGATGGCATTTACTCTCGTATAATTTACGTATGTTATCAGACAATCATATGATTTTATGATCTTACAAACTGGCGTGAAGGTCTTCGCGCATCCCATTCAGTATTATTTTAGGAGGAGAAAAAACAATGAAAAAGGTCGAAACTATGAGTGCACACGGCACAACCGCTATCCGCAAAAGTTGGTTCAGAAAGATCACGGCTTTGGTAATGGCATTATGTTTGACATTTTCCTATGGGTGCGCGGGCAATTCACAGTCGTCGGAAGCTTCCGGCAGTCCGAGCACGGCAAATTCCGCTGCAGGGCAGAAGCTTGACGGCAAAATCACCATCGGCGTTTCCGCGGGAATTACCGGAAGCATCCCGATGGCCGGCGAAAGAACGCTGCAGGGTGTGAAAATGGCGGTTGAGGAAATCAACGCCAAGGGCGGCGTGCTGGGTAAGGAACTGGTGATTGAAGTCGCGGACGACCAGTCCAACCAGAGCGTTGTTATCAACGCAGTCAACAAGCTGGCCAGCAACCCCGACGTAGTCGCCATTATCGGGCCCCATCTGAGCGGCAGCGTCATGGCGGCCAGCGATACCTTGAAAAAGGCAAAGGTTCCGTTCCTGTCACAGGGAACCAGCCCGAAGCTGAGGAAGATCGGGAACGAGTATTTGTTTAAAATCAGACCCTGCGACGCGATTTCCGCGGAAGTCGCCGCCAAATACGCAGTGGAGGATCTGGGCGCCAAAAAAGTCGGCATCTCCTACAACAATAACGACTTCGGCGTAGGCGGCAAGGGCGTTATCGAAGAATACCTTACCAAAGTCGGCGTCCCCTTTGTTTCCGAAGGACACAACTCCGGCGACAAGGACCTGACCGGTCAGATCATGAAGCTGAAAAACGAAAACGTCGACGCCGTGATTTCCTGGACGGACGACGCGGAATCCGCGCTGACAGCGCGACAGTTCTATGAGCTTAACCTGAACAAGCCTGTCATTACCTCCACCGCCACCTCCACACAACAGGTGCTTGACCTGATCGATGAAAAGGCCGTCGAAGGCTTCTACAGCGTATGCGATTTCGTAATTACCGACCCGTCCGCGGAAGTGCAGGACTTTGCGAAACGCTTTAAAGAGAAATACGGGATTGCCCCGGACCAGTACGCGGGCAACAACTACAGCGTCACTTACCTGCTTGCGGACGCAATCACCCGCGCCGGAAAAGCCGACAGGGAAGCCATCCGCGAAGCTCTGGCCAGTACCAAAGGCGTTTCGGGATTATCCGGTACATATACAAACGACAGCAACAACGAGCTGATCCACGAGTGCAAGCTGGTTCAGATCAAGAGCAAGGTTCCTCAGGTGATGAAGACGATTTCTGTTGACGTAAAGTAAGTGCAATTTCCCGCCTGTTGTTGCATTTGCGCCGCAGCAACAGGCGGCTTTTTTATGACAATATGGAAAGAAGATGAAAAACAATGCTGGAAAGCGTCTTGCAATTAATCGTCAGCGGCATTGCCATGGGCTTTATCTATGCCCTGGTCGGCATCGAATACACGCTGGTGTGGAATTCAACCGGTCTTTTGAATTTCAGCCATGACAAATTCATTATGCTGAGCGCCTATATCTTTGCGGGTACCTTCGTAATCAGAATGGGCCTTCCCCCCGCGATCGGAGTCATCGCGTCCCTTCTGGTGATGTTTCTTTTCGGCGTGCTGGTGGCAGTCGGGATCTTCAATCCCCTGCGCAGCATGGCCTCCCCTATTTTCGCCGTTATGGGCACCGTGGTGCTTGGGCGGATCCTTTCGGAAATGGTGCGCCTGATCTGGGGACCCATTCCTTTCACCCTTCCGAATTATCTGACGGGGACCTATCAGGTCGGAAATATTGTGATCGGCCGCGTCAATATCTGGATTATCGTGATCTCTTCCCTGCTGGTCGCCGCACTACAGATCTTTTTCAAGACAACCAAAACGGGAAAAGCAATGCGGTGCGTACAGCAGAACAAAAAAGCCGCTACGCTGATGGGAATTGACGTCAGCAGAAACATCGTGTTCACCATTGTGCTCAGTTCCCTGGTTTGTACGGTCATCGGCATGCTGGTCATCCCGCTGTTCACAGTGGATACCGCCATGGCGAATATGATCGGGCTCAAGGGCTTTTCTTCCGGCGTCATCGGCGGCTTCGGCTATCTGCCCGGCGTCATCGCGGGCGGCGTTTTCCTCGGCGTACTGGAAAATTTCAGCACTCTTGTGCTTCCGGCCGTTTATAAGGACTGCGTCGGATTCGTGCTCATGATCATCTTTCTGCTGGTCCGTCCGTCCGGCATTTTGGGACACCGGAAAAATTTGCGTTAGAAAGGAGAATGCCGGATATGAAAAAAGTTAAAATCGCACTGATGGCTCTGGTGCTCGTTTTGCTGATCGCATTTCCTCTGTTTGACAGCAATCTTTACCACCAGCAGCTGATGAATCAGGTGTTTGTCAATATCATAGTGGTCATGGGCCTGAACTTTATAACCGGCCTGACCGGCCAGATGAATCTGGGTACGGCGGGCATTTTCGCACTGGGCGCCTACGGCTCCGCGCTGACGTGCACCAAGCTGGGAACCCCGGTCTGGCTCGGCTTTCCGATTGCCATTGTGATCGGTTTCCTGATCGGAAGAGGGCTCGGCTACCCCAGCCTGCGTGTGAAGGGCGTTTATCTGTCGCTGACCACGATCGGCTTCAGCGAGGTCGTTAGGCTGATTCTCACCAACGCCATCGATTTCACGGGGGGCTCCCAGGGCGTCCAGAACATCCCCTTTCTGAATCTGTTCGGGTTTGAATTCAACACGCCGTTCAAAATCTACTATCTCTATTTCGCGCTCACAATCATCATGGCCATCGCGGCGGCGAGAATCGTCTCCTCCAAATGGGGCAGGGTCTTCAAAGCCATCCGCGACAACAGCGACGCGGTGGAGGCGTGCGGAATCGACGTTGCAAACCTGAAAATTCTGGCCTTCACAATGGCGGCTGTTTACGGCTGCATCGGCGGTTTCCTGTACACCCACATGATGGGCTACATCAACCCGACGGCGTTCAATCAGGACCTGTCGGTAAACTACCTTGTTATGATGATGATCGGCGGGATCGGCTCCGTAGCGGGAAATGTACTGGGCGCCGTCATGGTAACCCTTTTACCGGAAATCCTGCGCTTTATGCAGAATTACTACTGGCTGATTTTCAGCATTATCACGCTGATTTTCGCAGTGTTCCTGCCGTATGGTATTGTGTCCCTTTTCAAAAAATCGGAAAGGCGGGAAAGGCATTTCGATATATTCCATTCCATTAAGAAAGCCCGGGAAATATGGGGAGGAAGGATCGCCAAATGAAGACAATATTAAGAACTGAAAATGTTGTAAAAAACTTTTCCGGGCTGGTCGCGGTACGCGATTTGTCCTTCGAAATGGCTGAACGGAACATCCACGCGCTGATCGGGCCGAACGGGTCCGGAAAAACCACGACCATCAACATGATTACCGGCACTTTTCCGGTAACAAGCGGCCGAATTTTTTACGGTGACACCGAAATCAGCGGAATGCCCACTTATCAGATCGCCCGGCTGGGGATCGGAAGGACGTTCCAGAACCTGAAGCTGTTCCACTCCATGACGGTGATGGAAAACCTGATGGTAGGCGGCCACCAGATGATGCCCGCCGGCATTCTCCGCTTTCTGGTCGATCCCGCCAAAAGCAGACAGGAAGAAAAACAGGTGGAGGAAAAGGCAAAACAGATTCTGGATTTTATCGGCATGTACGACCTGAAAGACGAAAAAGTCTCGTCGCTGCCGTACGGCCGCCAGAAAATGACCGAGCTGGGCCGCGCGCTGATGATGGACCCCAAGCTGCTTTTCCTTGACGAGCCCGCGGCCGGACTGAACCCTTCCGAGCGTGTGGAGTTCGTCAATATCATGCTGAAAACCTTCGACCTTGGGATCGACCTGTTCCTGATTGAACACAACATGGACGTCGTCATGAACATTTGCAGCCGGATCACCGTTTTGAACTTCGGCGCAAAAATCGCAGAGGGTACGCCGGATGAAATTAAGAACAACGAGGAAGTCATCAAGGCGTATCTGGGCAACAGATACCAGTCCGAGAAAGCCTAAAGGAGGAGGTTGAACCGTGCTAAAGATTAATAAGATCGACGTATTCTACGGAAAAGTGCAAGCCCTCTTCGACGTTTCCATGGAGATCAACGACAAAGAGATCGTGTCCATCATCGGTGCCAACGGCGCGGGAAAGTCCACGCTGATGAAAGCGATTGCCGGGCTGAACAAAGCAAGCAGCGGCTCCATCGAATTCATGGGCGAAGAGATCGGCAATGTCCGCGCCCACAAGATCGTTCACAGGGGAATCGTCTATGTGCCGGAAGGCCGCGAGGTATTTCCCGAAATGTCCGTGCTCGAAAATCTGGAAATGGGTGCATTTAACAAAAAATTTTCCAAAGCGGAGCTGAATAAAAACATCGAGGAATCCTACGCCCTCTTCCCCCGGCTGAAGGAACGCTCCAAGCAGCTGGCGGGCACCCTCAGCGGCGGCGAACAGCAGATGCTTGCCATTTGCAGAGGAATGATGTCCGACCCGAAGCTCATTATGTTCGACGAACCTTCTCTGGGTCTTGCCCCGGTTACCGTCAGCGAAATGTTCGACGCGATCGTAAAAATCCATGAGGTCCGCAAAATCCCCGTCATCATCGTAGAACAGAACGCATTTATGGCCATGTCCATTTCCGACAGAACCTATGTCATGGAAGTGGGCCACATGGTGCAGTGCGGAAACAGCCAGGAACTGCTGAACAGCCCGACCATCAAAAAAGCATATCTTGGCGGATAAAGGAAAGATGGTACATTATGAAACTGATCCGTTACCAGTTTGAAGAGAAAATGGAATTCGGAAGTCTGGAAGAACAGACCGTCCGCCGCCTGAAGGGCGATATCGGGAGCGGTTTTTCCGAAACCGGGGAAACGGTTCCGCTTCGCCGGGTCCGGCTTTTCAGCCCGGTCATGCCCGGAAAGGCAATCTGCATCGGGCTGAACTACAAGGACCACATTGCGGAATCCGGGGCAAAAACGCCGGAATCGCCGGTCGTATTCCTGAAACCGAGCACAGCGGTGATCGCGCCGCAGCAGGAAATCGTGTATCCCGCCATTTCCTCCCACGTGGATTACGAAGGCGAGCTGGCGATCGTGATCGGGAAAAGGGCCAAACAGATCAAAAGGGAAAACGCGGCGGAATACATTTTGGGATACACCTGCGCAAACGACGTCAGCGCGCGCGACTATCAGCCGGCGGACGGGCAGTGGACCATCGCAAAAGGGTTTGACACCTTTCTGCCGCTGGGGCCCTGCATCCAGACACAGGCCGACCCCGCAAATCTGGAAATACGAACCTATCTGAACGGCCGGCTGGTCCAGCACTCCAACACGTCCCAGCTGCTGTTTCAGCCTTACGAGCTCGTCAGCTACCTTTCGCAGGTCATGACTCTGGAGCCGGGGGACGTCATTCTGACCGGAACCCCTTCCGGCGTAGGGCCCATTCGTCCCGGCGACACGGTGGATGTGGAAATCGAACAGATCGGACGGCTGACCAACACAGTGAGAGCCACCCAAATACGGTCAGGGGAAGCTTTGCAGTAAAGGGAGTGAGGATATGAAACCAATTCATAAGGTGTCTGTGACTGACCAGACAGTAGAAAAACTGAAAGAGCTGATTCAGACCGAGGGCTATCAGATCGGCGACCGGCTGCCGACACAGGCGGAAATCGGCCTGATTCTGAACATCGGCCGCTCTGCGGTCCGGGAGGCGATCCGCGTACTGGAAGCGGAAGGAATCGTAGAGGTACTGTGCGGCAAAGGCGTGTTCATCATCAATCCCGTCGGCAATGAAAAGCAGAACGCCGAGGATTGGTATGAGCAGAATAAAACGAGAATTACCGACTTTATCAACGTGAGAGGCGCAATGGAGCCGCTGGCGATCAAGCTGGCGATGGAACGGGCGACTCCCGCGGACATGGAAAAGATACACGAGAAGCTGCTGGCGTTCGAGCGGGCGGTGGAATCGGGCGACCCAAGCGTTATGGAAACAACCGATTATGAATTCCACAAGGCAATTCTGGAGACGAGCCGGAACCAGTTTATCCTGAACATCATGGACAATATCAACTGGCTGCAGCGGGAGCTGCGCCGCGAATCCTTCAAAAGCCACAGGGAAGGCCTGAACGCGCAGGAAGGACACCGTAAAATGTACGACGCAATGGTAAGCAAACAGGCGGAAACCGCTGTGGAAGAGATGAGAGTCCACGTTGCCAATTCACGCATCAATTATCTGAAAATGCTGAAAAATCTGCAGCCCGAAAGTATGAAAAAAATGCTGTGACAGAAAAGTTTGATACAGATTGAATTCATCCGGCTTTCGGCAGAAGGCCGGATGAAATAAAAAGGAGAGCTTCGCTATGAAAAAGGAAATACAGGATATTGCCCCCGGCCTGATCGGGGGCGTAGACGTCCAGATGCCCGGGGCCGCACAGGTTTACCGGGAGAATTGGTTTGAGTGGAGAGCAACGACCCTGCGCGCCGGCATGAAGCAGAGCACATTGGCGGGCGGCGTGCTGAACATCTGGAAGCATACGCCGGTTTTTGCAGAGCTGGAGTACCATGAGGACTGCGAAATGTTCTATTTCGTGCAGGGAACCGCCATTATGCCGTTTGCGGATATCAAGGACGGAAAGATCGATATGGACAGCGTCCAGCTCGTCAGAGTTCCCGCCGGCACGCAAATCGTCATCCATCCCGGCAAGGCCCATTTTGTCGCCGTGGCGCAGGACGACACGCCGGTTACGATCATTGTGGCCAGCCCCGCAATGGACGCCCCCCGCCTCAGCCCCGCGGAACCGCTGGAGGGGATTGTCGAAATCTGAAAGCTCCCATTATTCATGACATAAATAGAAGTCATAAGCTCCCTCATGCAAATAAGGAACGACCCCCAAAGCGGACAGACAGCCACTGTCCGCGGAGGGGGTCGTTCCTTTGCCGCCGAAGCGGTTATTTTTCAGCCTCCGCCAGATAATACGATATCCTGTTTTGCCCGCCCTGCTCGGTTCTATCGATGGAATCAATGACAATGTTCCGGAATCCGGCTTCCGACCAGAGAGCCTGAATCTCCTGCTCCCCGAAAAAATGGACCGTGCCCCTGTGGGCCAGATTCCCCGCGGTAATTTCGCGGTAAGTATTTTCTTCCAGTCTCTCCCCCGTGCCGTAGCCGGTCATTCCCGCCTTGAACAGGCCGGTGGAAAAGAATTTGCCACCCGGCTTCAGCACACGGAGGCATTCCTGTAAAATTTTTTTTATATTTTGAACCGTATTGCCGTTGATCATTGCCGAGTCCACCAAACCGTCGAAAAAATGATCGGAATAGGGCATATCTGCGGCGTCGCTGACGCAGATACGGGCGTGCAGCCCCTCCTCCCGCATTCTTTCCCTGGCTTTGCGGACGGCCGTTTCCGAACCGTCGAAAGCATAAACGGTAAAGCCCTCTCTGGCCATGTACCAGGTGACGGCCCCCGTTCCGCAGCCGAGGTCCAGCAGTTTTATCCGGGCCCGATCGCCTTTGTAAAAATTCCTCGCGACAAAGCGGATGACTTCTTCGCCGGGGTACCTGCCCCATTCCTGATTTTGAAAAATCTCTTCCCATGCCGGGTCAAAGCTGTCCATTTCCGTTCCCCCTATCGTCGAAATCATCTTGCGGTTCCCTACAAAAAGCCCGCCGCATACTATACTATTAGCTTAGTGTCATGTACCCTGAAACACGGGCGGCAGGAATTAAGCGGGATATTTTCTGCCCAACCGCTTGGAAGGCCCAAGCCCCCGTCCGGTCCCGCAGCCGTTGGCAGGGGATACTGCCCGCAAACGGGAAATTGACACTGAAAAAAGAAAGAAGGATATCAATGGCATTACAGTTATTCAAACTGGTTATGGCCGGTGCAACCGAAACGGTGCCGACACAGTCAAGGTATTTTGGAACAACCTCTGCAGATATCACCATTACCTCCACTGTTTCCTACACCATAGCGCCCGACAGTCTGGTAGATGACGACGGCGCCACGGTAGCCGAGCTCACGACCGCAACCGATAACAACGGTTTCTATATGTTGTTCATCAACGGCACACTGACTCAGTCCGGTATGTACACCGTCGATTCCGCGGCCGGCATTACCATTGGCAACGCCGCGCTCACCGCACCGGTCACCATTTTGGCCAGTTCCCCCATTACTCTGGGTGTAACCAACTTCGCACCGGTCACTTCCATCACCGGCTAAACGGAGTGAACGGCTTTCCCCGCCGAACAGCCGCCCCCCTTGTTCCGCTTTCGTATCCTTGAAAGCGGAACAAGGGCTGTCAGGCTGCGCGACTTTACCGACTATCTGGAGGATGCGCTTTACCGCGCATCCTCTTTGTTATCCGCTCCATTGCGTATTTCTTCCCTCTCTTGGCGTATCCGTTCGCTGTACGGATATTTTTGAAGTCCTTCCTCCAGCCTGCACAAAACATAGCTTCTGCATATCCGGTCGAGCAGCCAAACCAGCTTCGCCGTTCTCCCCTGCTGATCCAGCAGGACTCCGGCTTCCGCTTCTTTTCCTTCCAGCCACAGAATTCCGACCCGGTAGGCAAGCGCTGCGGGGTAACTCTTTTCCCCCGCAGCCGTCTGGGAAAAGAAGGCATAGGACTGCTCAAACAGGCAGCTTTGGAAATGGATCAACCCGTAAACAAA
>UREO01000068.1 GCA_900546895.1 uncultured Oscillospiraceae bacterium | reverse complement strand
GCGTCACTCTATTCCTCTTTCCGTTTGGGGTTACCCCAACTATTGACATTGAGCCTTCCTGTTTCAAGGGTACGCCAACAGAGCTTCTCCCGTTAACCCGCTCTGCAAAGCGCAAACCGATCTGGATAAATGTAGCTTCCCTCATAATTCAGTAATACCCCGAAATAGTTGATTCTGCTTCGGGGCACCATCTTTTCACTCAGCTTTCCGAAGAATAGCAAAACCCGCATGATTTTAAAAACCATGCGGGTTTTGCTATGGTGGGAGAGGATGGATTCGGACCATCGAAGCTATAAAGCAACAGATTTACAGTCTGCCCCCTTTGGCCACTCGGGAACTCTCCCATATTCTATTGATAAGTTTGCACTTATTCGCAAATGGAGCTGGCAGACGGACAAAACCGCCACGCTTCGCTCGCGTTTTTACGGCTTGCACCATAGGTGCTGCGCCACATTTTGCTAAAAACCTGCCACCGGCAACTCTTTTTACCGCAAAATGCCCTCTTAGGCTTCAAGTCCGGTTAAGACTTGAGTAAATATTGGAGCTGGCAGACGGACTTGAACCCCCGACCTGCTGATTACAAATCAGCTGCTCTACCAACTGAGCTACGCCAGCATTTTCAGCACTCGACTAATATATCATTTTACGGTTTATTTGTCAAGCAATTCGATGAAATTTCTGTCTCTCCCAGCTGTATCGCCAGATTCCGCCAATGAACCCACTTACAACGAAAATATGGCGCCCAACTCAACAAGCCGGATCCCATTTTTTGGTCGAGGTGACAGGGTTCGAACCTGCGGCATCTTGGTCCCAAACCAAGCACTCTACCAAGCTGAGTTACACCTCGTCGCTGACGATATGCACGGCGAAATTCCCTGCACCGTGCGGCTAAAAGCTTTCACTATCAATGGCAGTCAACCTGCGCCCGCGTCATCGGGCAGCCTTATTATTATATGTAATATGCGGATCATTGTCAAGTGAATTTATAAAATCAGCAGTTTTTTGGCAAACTATAACCGGACGATTTTCCATTTCAATTTCCGCCTGTCCACCGGCTTCACGCGCAGCAAAGCCGGCCGCGCACGCCGAAAAACGAAAGTCATTTCCGGTTATTCAGTTCAATTTTAAAAACGTATTTGTCCCCCCGCACCACGGAGGAAGTATATTCTACCAGACCGTCGCCCTCATAGCTGAAGCGCTCCAGCAGGATGCAGGGGATTCTGGGGGAAATCTTCAGCAGTTCGCACTGTTCGGAGTCCGGAAGAATGGGAATAAAGGTTTCGGTCACCCGATCCACCTTCAGCCCATACTTGGTGCTGAGGTAATCATAAAGCGACCGGCTTTCCACCGCGTCCACGTCAATATGCACGAACCGGTTTTTCGGCAGATAGGTGGTTTCAATGACCAGCGGATAGTCGCGGGCCGAGCAAAGCCGCACCAGCTTGTGGTAAGCTTCCCTTCTCTCCGCCCTGAGCTTTACAGCAAGGCTTCGGCTGAGGGTGATCGTTTCATCGCTTAAAACATGGCTGTGAAAGGAGATATTCTTATTTTTCAAATCATCGGCAAAGGTATAAAAATGGGAGAGATCTTGCTCAAATACCTTTGGCTTTACAAAAGTACCGATGCCATGGATGGTATAGACCATGTGCTCCTCTTCCAATAAAGCCAGCGCCTGCCTTACGGTCGACCGGCTGACTTTATACATTTGGCACATGTCGCGCTCCGATGGAAGCAAGCCGTTTTCGGGGTATTCGTGGCTGTTGATGTATTGCAGAATATGGTCGTGCAGTTCCTGATACAATGGAAGATTCGGCATTGCATATACTCCTTTCCCGTCTTTTTCGACAGCAAATAAGCCATCGTCAATTTAAACAAAAACTATACTGTTATTCTATCATAAAAAAACCTATTGTACTAGTGGTATTGATTGAAATTCGGAACCTGTCTTTGAACTGGTTGAAAAAAAGTCATAATTATTGTATTTCTGTTCATGATATGTTAAAACTTATCTAACAAATCTGAAACAACTGAACGAGGGGTGATTTTAAGTGGGAAATCCAAACATACTGTTGACGAGAATCGACAACCGCCTGGTCCACGGCCAAGTGGGAGTCACCTGGACGGCGACCCTGGGTGCAAATCTGCTTTTAGTCGCGGATGACGACGTGGCTCACGATGAAATACAGCAGCAGCTTATGGCAATGACTGCTGAATCTTCCAGTGCGGGGATTCGTTTCTTCACTTTGCAAAAGACCATCGACATCATCGGCAAAGCGGCTCCCAGCCAGAAAATCTTCATCATCTGCAGGACTCCCGCGGCCGTGCGTACTCTGCTGGAAGGCGGCGTGCCCATTAAGGAAGTCAATGTGGGAAACATGCATTTTACCAGCGGCAAGCGTCAGCTGAGCAAAAAAGTCTATGTCAACGACAAGGACATGGAGGATTTGCAGGCGATTCAGGCGATGAATGTAGATCTCTATATTCAGGATGTCCCGGGTGACATCAAAGAGCACATACCCAAGAAATAATCCATGAAAGAGGAAAGGGGGAACATCACCGGCATTATTGGCAGCTTTTACCGTATGGCGAAACTTCTGGAACAAAAATAAAGGGGGAAAAACCAATGGCAATTACTTTAGCTCAAGGCATTGCGCTCGCTATTATGGCAATTATAGTCGGCGTTGACTTCTGGCTTGAGGCTTTGTTTATTTTCCGGCCAATCATCGTCTGTACTCTGACGGGTATCATTTTAGGCAACGTTCCGCTGGGCCTTATGGCGGGCGGACTGACCGAGCTGGCCTTCGCGGGTCTTACGCCCGCCGGCGGCACCCAGCCGCCAAACCCTGTTCTGGCCGGCGTTATGACCACGGTCATCGCCTACACCACGGGAAAGGATCCCGCAACGGCAATCGGCCTTGCCCTTCCGTTCAGCTTTCTGATGCAGTATATCATTCTGTTCTATTACTCCAGCTTCTCTCTGTTCATGAAGAGAGCCGACAAATACGCGGAAGAAGCGGACGGCAAGAGCCTTGCCCGTCTGAATATTCTCACAACGGGAATCGTAGCCGTTACCTATGGCGTTGTTGTCTTCCTCTGCGCCTATGTCGCACAGGACGCGATGCAGGCTCTGGTAAAGGCAATGCCCGAATGGCTTACCCACGGCTTTGAGATCGCGGGCGGCATCCTTCCGGCAGTCGGATTTGGTATGCTGCTAAAGGTCATGCTGAAGGGCGAATTCGTTCCATACCTTATTTTAGGCTTTGTCATCGCAAGCTTTATTCCTTTTTCCAATCTGCTGCCGGTCGCCGTTGTCGGCATGGCCATGGCGCTGATTGTGTTCAACAATGAAAGAAACAACAGAAAAACCGCGGTTGCAACCGGTGTTGCATCTGAAGGAGAGGGAGATGACGGCAATGAAGGAATCTGAGAAAAACACGGCTCCTGAGAAAGTACTGACAAGAAAAGACATTACCAAGCTCGGCTGGCGCTCTTCCCTGCTGCAGGCCAGCTTCAACTATGAAAGAATGCAAAGCGGCGGCTTTTTGCTGGCGCAGATGGAATGTCTGAAAAAAATCTACAAGAACGACAAGCAGGGTCTGTCCGAAGCAATGACGGATAACCTTGAGTTCATCAACACGCACCCGAACCTTGTCGGCTTCCTGATGGGCCTGTTGATTTCTCTGGAAGAAGCCAAAGAAAACAGAAGCACCATCAAAGGTCTGAAGGTTGCCTTGTTCGCACCGCTTGCCGGTATCGGCGACGCCATCTTCTGGTTCACCCTTCTGCCCATCATCGCCGGTATTACCGCTTCCATGGCAATGAGCGGAAGCATCGTCGGCCCGCTACTGTTTTTCGCGGTTTACCTGACCATCTTTATTCTCCGTCTTGCGTGGACGCACGCCGGCTACAACCTGGGTTTGAAGGCGGTCGACACGCTACGGGAATACTCAGGAATTATTTCAAAGGCAGCCACTATTCTGGGCGTCACCGTAATCGGCGGACTGATTGCATCCTATGTGCATATTTCTTTGCTGCCGGAAATTGTGGTAAACGCGTCAAAAACCGTTTCAATTCAGAAAGATTTTCTTGATAAAATCTTCCCAAACATACTGCCCTTCGCCTATACCCTGCTGATGTTTTTCTTCCTGAGGAAGAAGAAAATGAGCCCGGTTGTGCTGATTGCAGTTACCTTCGGTCTTGCGATTCTTCTTTCCTTCCTGGGTATCCTTTAATTTCTAAAAGTGTCGGGGGTACAGTTCTCTGTACCCCATTTCACTATCATGGTTTGTCGGAACTGTTATAGGAGCCGCACAACCCCCGCTCACGGACAGAGCCAACAACTTCCTATCGGAGGATTCAGCAATGAATTTACACGAAAACAGGGAAGGGACTCCTTTCCTTCATAATGAAAACACGGGCAACCCGTCAAAAACAATCATTTGTGACGACTTTGAGGCGATGTCGCAGCGCTGCGCGGACTTTCTTTGTCAGGCCGTGAAAGCGAAACCGGATTTACTGCTGTGCCTGGCTGCGGGAAACACCGCAATCCGCACCTATCAGATTCTGAAGGAGCGCGCGGATTCCGGCGAAGCGGACTTCAGCAGAGCGGAGTTTGTAGAACTGGACGAGTGGCTGGATTTGGAGGACGAATCGGAAAACTGCACCTCGTTTCTGTTCCGGAATTTTTACGGGCCGCTTCATATTGAAAAGTCGAAGATTCGTTTATTTGATATTCACGCGAAAGACATGGAAGAAGAATGTAAAAAAATCGATCGGTTTATTTTTGAACACAGCGGAATTGATTTTATGCTTTTGGGATTGGGGATGAACGGTCATCTGGCCCTGAACGAACCGGGGTCTTCCTTTGAGAGCTACGCCAAAGTCGTTACCCTAGACCCCGTCACCCAAAAGGTAGGGCAGAAATATTTTTCAAAGCCTATCCCGCTGTCCAGAGGGGTCACTCTGGGAATCCGCCACATTCTGGACGCAAAGCAGGTCGTTTTGCAGGCCGGCGGAAAAGCCAAGGCGGAAATCGTAAAAAAAATCTGCCTGACCAAACCCACGCCCATGCTGCCGGGCACGGTCCTGCAGCTCACGAAAAACGGAGCTGTAGTTCTGGACCGGGATGCCGCTTCGGAAATCCTGTAGGCGGACTTTCCTTCCAATTAGAAGAAACCAGGCAGTTTTCAGAAATTCCACGGCAGCCCTGTTCCAATCGGGAACGCCGCGCCGTATAAAGCTGCCTGCGGTATAGATTGTTTATAAAAGGAGTATGTAAAACAATGATCGGAGTATTGATAACCGGACACGGCAGCTTTGCCACCGGAATGATGAGTGCGTCCAGGCTGATTGTTGGACCGAGGGAAAAATATCTGGGCGTGGATTTTGTGGAATCGGACAATGTCGACACGCTTTCCGATAAGCTCAGACAGGCGATGAAAGCGCTCGGCGATCAGATTCTGGTTCTGGTGGACCTTGCCGGCGGATCTCCCTTCAAAACCGCCGTTACCCTAAAAAGCGAATTCCCGGATAAAGAAATTGAAGTCATTTCCGGTCTGAATATGCCCATGCTGGCTTCCGTCCTGCTGGAAGAGAAAGAAACGATGGAAGCAACCGTTCAGGGCGCAATGGAAATGGGTGCAATCGGCATCAGGCAGTTCAAACAGAAACCAAGGCTGCAGCAACCCCCAGCGGGAGACGGGATATAACGAACCTTTCCGGCATGTTTTTAAGGAGGCAAAAACCATATGATTTATCACGGCAACCCCGTTTCAAAAGGAATTGCGGCAGGCCCCGTTTTTCTTTACCGGCCCTTTACCGCCGCCGTCAGCGAAACGCCGCTCCAAGAAGGCGCGGCTGCGGAGGCGTTAACCAAATATGAGGCCGCGCGGAAAAATGCGGAAACGGAGCTTAACGCCATCCGTACCCGCCTGCAAAGCGCCGACCCCGAAAAAGCAAAAATCTTCACCGCACATATTGATATTCTGTTTGACGAGGCCATGGACGGCGATATCCGCGAGCTGATCGAAAACGACCGTTACTCGCCGGACAGGGCGATTGACGAAGTCTTTGAAAAATACGCGCGAATTCTCGGAAAATCGCCCGACCCGCTCATCAAGGAGCGCGCGTCGGACATCCGGGACGTAAAAACGCGCCTGATCCGTGTCTGGAACGGCGTACCGGAGAAAAACCTGTCCTCTCTCCCCTCTCCCGCGGTCATCGTCGTTCACGATCTGCTCCCGTCCGACACGGCTACCCTGGACCGGAAAAACGTGCTGGCCATTGTTACGGAAATCGGCGGAAGCACGTCCCATTCGGCCATTATCGCCAGAAGCTACGGAATCCCCGCCGTTTTGGGCGTGGAGAACGCGACGGAGCACTTTTCCCAGGGGGAAACCGTGATTGCCGACGCGCTGTCCGGTCAGGTGATCAGCGAACCAACGGCAGAGCAGCTTGCCGACTGCGCCGAAAAGCGCCGCCGGTTTCTCGCACAGCAGGCTCAGATCAATGCGTATAGAAACAAAGAAGCCGTTACTCCGGACGGAGTGCGGGTGGATATTGAACTGAATCTGGCCTCCGTCAGCGAGCAGTCGCTGGAAGGAGCAAAATGCACCGACGGCGTCGGCCTGTTCCGCACGGAATTCCTGTACCTGGGCAGGGACAGTCTGCCCACCGAAGAAGAGCAGTTTGCAATTTACCGCGAGATTCTCACCAAATTCGGCGACCGCCCCGTAACGCTGCGCACGCTGGATGTCGGCGGCGACAA
The DNA here is from genome assembly GCA_900546895.1 of uncultured Oscillospiraceae bacterium. Classification (GTDB taxonomy): domain Bacteria; phylum Bacillota; class Clostridia; order Oscillospirales; family Acutalibacteraceae; genus Caproiciproducens. Next base: position 4,563 of record UREO01000068.1, on the reverse strand, counting down.
AAAACTCGACTGTCTGAATCTTCCGCACGAGGAAAACCCGTTTCTGGGCAACCGCGCCCTGCGGCTCTGCTTTGACAGGCCCGATATTTTCCGCACGCAGCTGCGCGCCGCCTTTCGTGCTTCCGTTTACGGCAACCTGTGGATCATGTTCCCCATGGTCGCCAGCATGGACGACATCCGCCGCGCCAAACAGGCCGTTTCCCAAGTAAAAGAGGAACTGACCGGCGAAGGAATCGCGTTTTCCCCCGACGTAAAGCTGGGGATTATGATTGAAATCCCCTCTGTCGCGCTTCTGGCGGATTTTGCGGCGAAGGAAGTCGACTTTGCCAGCGTCGGAACCAACGACCTGTGCCAGTACACCATGGCCGTCGACCGTCTGAACCCCGCCGTCAGCCAGTATTATCAGAGCTACAACCCGGCTCTTTTCCGCCTGATTCACACCGCCGCGAAAAGCTTCCTTGAAAACGGCAAGCCCGTCTGCGTCTGCGGCGAGCTGGGAGGCGACCGCCTCGGCGCCGCAGTGCTGATGGGGCTGGGCGTGCGCAAGCTGAGCATGAGCATTTCCTCCGTTGCGCAGACCAGAAAGCTGGTCAACGAGCTACCGATGAAAAAGGCGCGGGAAATCGCGGAAAAAGTGCTGGCTCTTTCCACCGCAAAAGAAGTGGAACAGTACCTGAACGACGCTTTGAAGGACATCCTTTCCTAGGCCCTGTTCCCTGCTGTCACTGAAACAAAAACATCAATTTTCGTTAGTAAACAAGGAGGCATCCGCCATGTATTCCAAAAAAACAACTATTAACAATCGAACCGGCCTGCACGCCCGCCCCGCTTCCGATTTTGTGAAGTGCGCTTCCCAATTCAAATCGAAGATCACCATCAAAAATCTGGAAGACGGTGAAACCGCAAGCGCAAAATCCATTATCCTGATTCTGGCACTCAGCCTAAGTCAGGGTATGAAGGTCGAAATTACCGCGGAAGGCGAAGACGAAGTGAAGGCCGTCGATACCCTGGTCGCGATGATTGATTCCAAATTCGGCGAATAATTTCAGATTAAAGCCGGTTTACTACCGTGCCGGACAGAAGCCGTTTCAGGTCGTCCTCGCGGAAGCAGCCGGTTTTTTCATGCAGCGCATTGGCCGAAGCGACGGACAGCGCAAAGCGGATGGTCTCATCGAGCGGAAGGTTCCGCACCATTCCGACGGCAAAGCCCGCGACCATGCTGTCGCCGCAGCCCACGGTGTTGACCACCTCAATTTTGGGGCAAATCCCCTGAAAAACACCCTCGTCCGACACCACCAGCGCTCCGTCCCCGCCCAGGGAGATCACAACCAGCTCGATTCCTCCGTCATGGAGCTTTCTCGCCGCTTCGATCAGCTCTTCACGCGAGGCGGCGGTAACCCCCGTCAGCTGGCGGATTTCGTCCGCGTTGGGCTTGATCATCGTCGGTTTTTCCGCAATGCTTTCCCGGAGCGCGGCCCCGCTGGTGTCCAGAATCACGCGTTTCCCCGCGCTTTTCGCGGCCGCAATCAGCTTGCCGTAGTAACCGGCGGGGGTCCCGGCCGGAACGCTGCCGGAAATCGTGATCACATCGCTTGTTTCCACGCATTGCAAATAGGTCCGGTAAAAATCTTCCAGAGCGCTTTCCGCAAGCTGCGCGCCGGGCTCCAGAAATTCCGTATGCTCGCCCGTGGATTCGTCCCTGACATTGATACAGCAGCGGGTTTCAACCCCGGAATCGGTAAAACAGCCCTCTATTCCGTCCTGCGCAAGCAGGGACTTGAAATAAGAGCCGTGAAAGCCGCCGACAATGCCCGCGGCCACCACCTTTTCCCCCGCGAGGGAAGCGACCCTCGCCACATTGACGCCCTTGCCCCCGGCTGTTTTGATGCAGCTTTTTACCCGGTTAACGCCGCCGGTACGGCAGGAATCCATTTTGTATAACTGGTCGATTGCTGTGTTCAGTGTAACGGTAGTAATCATGCTATTCTCTCCTATCGATTTATCGCAGAACGATATTGTATTTCAGCCGGTCGCCGCGGACGATGCTGTCGCAGTACTCCACAAGGACGCCACCGGCGCTGGTAACGCGTTCCAGATGGAGCGCGGGTTGGTTTGCGGCTGTTTTCAGCGCTTCCGCCTGACTTTTGTTCACCAGCACCGCTTCAAAGGATTCCTTTGCGGTATTCGGCGTAATCCCCGCAAGAAGATGCAGCGAATTGTATAAGCCCTTTTCAATGACAATGCCGCCGGTAAGATTCGGACAGATTTTGCAGGGGATGTACGATTTCTCCAATGCAAACGGCATCTTGTCCGCACAGCGGAGCCGCTGTACGCAGAAAAGCTCTTCCTTTTCCGGCAGGCGGAGCGCTTCCGCCGCGACAGTATCAGCAAGCCTTCCAAAAGAAATCAGCTGATTGGTAATGGTATGGCCGTGATCGGACATATTATTGCCGAAGCTGTAGAAGGACGACAGCTCCTGCTCCACCTTCGGCTGAAGGATATAGGAGCCCTTTCCCTGCTTGCGGTAAATCAGCCCCTGCGTTTTCAGCCCCTCCAGCGCCAGCCTGACCGTCATGCGGCTGACCCCGTACTGCCGGCAAAGCTCGGATTCGGTGGGAAGCTTTTCCTCCGCCGGCCACACGCCGCTTTCAATATTGTTCTGAAAAATATTCTGAAGCTGGCGGTAAAGAGGAATCGCACTGCTTTCATCCAACATGTTCTCACATTCCTTTATTTATCTATTTTGTATCTTGACAATCCTTTTCGATAATCTTATTATAATGTTATAACAAGTTTTTGTAAAGAGGGTGCATTCATGAAATATTATATCGGCGTCGACGGCGGCGGAACCAAAACCGCGTTTTCCCTCTGCAGCGGGGACGGAGAAGCGGTTGCGGAGCATCTTACCGCCGGTTCCTCCTATCTGATGTATGGAATCGACCTCGTTGTGGAAAGGATAAAGACAGGCGTGGAACAATGCCTTCAGAAGGGGAACGTTTCTCTCAGCGACGTGGCGGCCATCAGCATGGGGCTGCCGTGCGTAGGGGAAAACGCAGTGATGGACCCGCAGCTGAAGGAACGGATTTACGCGTGCTTCCCCGGCGTACAGATCTACGTGACAAACGATGTGGAGGTCGGCTGGGCCGGTTCGCTCGCGTGCGAAGAGGGAATCAACGTCGTGGCGGGAACGGGCTCCATCGCGTTCGGCGAGGACGGCAGCGGAAAAACCGCGCGTTCCGGCGGATGGGCGGAGTTTTTCTCCGACGAGGGCTCCTGCTACTGGACCGGAAGAAAGACGCTGGAGCTTTTCTCCAAAGAAGCCGACCACCGGCTGCCCAGAGGGCCGCTGTACGACATTATCCGTGAAGAGTTCCGCCTTTCCGACGATTTCGAGTTGATCGACCTGATGGTAAAAGAGTATTTTCCGTACCGGGAAAAGGTGGCCAGCCTGCAGATTCTTCTGGAGAAAGCGGCCGTCAGGGGCGACCCACAGGCAATCGAAGCCTACCGCGCCGCCGCTGCGGAGCTGGGACTGATTGTCAAGGGTGTGCTGAACCAGCTGCATTTTGAACCCGGGTTCCCCGTTTCCTATTCCGGCGGCCTGTTTAAGGCCGGAGACCTGATCTTAAAGCCTTTTGGGGAGCAGCTTCACGCGCTCGGCGGTCGATTGGTCAAACCGTTGCTTTCCCCGGTCATGGGAGCGGTACTCCTGTGCTTCTTCAAGTTCAACCCGACGGATTTTCCGTCGGTTGCCCAAAAAATAAAAAACAGACAGTGAGGTAAAAAAGATGTATTTAACAGAACAGGAAATCATGGCAACCAAGGACGCCCTTGATAAAACCTATGCGCAGGTGCTCAAACAGGAAGACGAAATCCGGAATTTCTTCCGTGAAAACACGCAGCACAAATTCGTATTTCTCGGCTGCGGCTCCAGCTACATGCTGTCCAAAAGCAACGAGCGCCTGTTTGTAACCCGTCCGGACACCTCCGCCGTCGCGCTTGCGGGCGGCGATTACCTGGTCAATCCCGACACCTATCTTCACACCATTGAAAACAGCATCGTACTGGTTCTGTCCCGTTCCGGCACGACCACGGAGATCGTCCGTGCGGTCGAGCACATGAAAAAGGCAGCCAATGTCAAAATCGTATCGATCACCATGAAGGAAAAGAGCGCCCTTGAGGAGCTTTCCGACTTGACCGTCGTACTTCCGTGGGCTTACGACAGCAGCGTCTGCCAGACCCGTTCCGTCACTAACCTGTATTCCGCCTGTCTGCTGATCAACGCGATCTGCTACGGTGACGGGGAGCTGAAGGCCGCCGTCAAGACCGCGATCGGCCAAAACAGGGACCACATGGAAAAATATCGCGCCGAGCTGGAAGCCATTGGCAAGAAGGATTTCACCGACGTAGTCGTCCTTGCCGACGGCGTTCTGTGCGGCCTTGCGGAGGAAGGCGCGCTCGCATTTACCGAAATTTCGCTCATCAGCGGCAAACACTTCAATATGCTCGACTACCGTCACGGTCCCAAAGTGCTCAACGGCCCCAAAACACTCACCATTTTTG
>UREO01000067.1 GCA_900546895.1 uncultured Oscillospiraceae bacterium | reverse complement strand
ACAACAACACGATTGGCACCAAATATCGGAAAGAATTCCAAAAAGCCGCCTGAACATTATCATCTGTAAATAATTGTGTAAAGTTTTTTAATCCCACAAAATTATATTTGGGCGACATGAGGTTCCAATCGGTAACAGACAACCAAGCTGCCCAGCCTAGCGGGAGAAAAAGAAAAACCACAGAATATAGGATATAAGGAGTATTAAATACCCATGCGGTTCCGCTTTCAAGGCTTAACCGTGCCTTTCTTGGAAGCCTCACAGGCACTGTTTCACTTTTTCTGTGCATGAAGGACGCTCCTTTCCGTGAATAAAAAACAGATAGTAAGGAACCTCCCGCCCAAACGCCGTTACCCGGCAGCAGGGACGGGAATTCCCTATTATCCTTTTTTGCATTTGATTTTCACCATAAACATGGTTTACAGTCAGCTTGAAATACGCATGCAAATATTTTACTTTAAACTGCCCGCTGTCTTCATTGCATCAAATGCCGTATCAACCATAGAGGTTGAATCGGGGGTGCTTCCTATTTTAGAATTTGCCACCTTTTGTGTGATATAAGGAGTGAGTCCTTTTGCACCAAGGGCAGTTAAAATGTCGGACATTTTCTCGTGTGCCATGCAGGGGATTCCATTAGCAACAAAAGCACTAACAGCCTTTAATTCAGGGTTCTTCTCAAAATATCCGGTCAGTGTGGAGTTCGTTTGAAGATCCCCCCTCACCGGCAACATAGAAGTAGTATCAAGCCAATCAACATCGAAGGTATCTTTTCCGGCACCGGTAAACACATATTTTAAAAATTCAATTGCTCCATTGTGCTGGTCATCGGAAACGTTCTTATTATTATAGAGTACAAGTCCTTTTGAATCGGCGAAGGTATACGGCTTGTCGCCTGTTTTTTCAACAATCATCGGGCCAAACACATAATCCCCGTCCAGTCCGTAAACTTTTCCTGCCGCTTTATTTGTTGCAATATCCCACGGAAGGCCCATGCCCATCACAACGGGAACGGTTTTCTCCTGCCAAATCTTTGGAATTTCACCGGTCAAAAGCGAACTGCCCATAGCTCCATAAAAATCAAATACTTTTTTCGCAGAAGCTTTGTTCAGAGTCAGTCGATCGCCGTCTACAAACGACTTTCCCTGTGAAAACGCTTCGTACTGTGCTTGAAAATCGAACCATCTCTCCCACCAGGAATCGGATCTGGTCAGTTCAAACCGGTACATGAAATTGCTTACGCCCTTACTGTTTAACTCACTCTTTTTACTGTTATATGTAGTTAGCAGTTTGTTAAAATCATCCAATGTTTCAGGGACTTTGGTTATGCCAAGTTGTTTTAAAGCCTTGCTGTTATAAACATAGCTGATTGGGTTAACGTACAGCGGAATTACGTACTGGGCTTCGTTCACTGCCCAACCGCTCATAACGCTGTCCATTTTTCGTTCCGCTACAATCGCTTGGAACCAGTCTTCCTTGCTTAAATCGTAAACCGCTTCAGACTTGGCCAGTGTGGCGCCGAAGCTACGATTGACATTTTCCGAAATTGCCGGAACTGTGCTGGTTGCGATTGCATTCTGAACGCCTGCTTCCGAAGACGGCTGCGCAGGCATTTGCTGCACCGCGACTTTTACGCTCTTGCCACCGACCTGAATACCGGCCTTATTAAATTTTTCCGCGTATTTGCTCCAGATATCATAATTGTACTGTTCAGGGGCACTCCAAAAATTAACAACAATCTCGCCGGCATTTGATTTGGATTCTGTTCCGGCAGTTGCACTGCTGAAGCCTCCGCTTTGGGAGCAGCCTGTTGCCATTGATAACAACATTGCAGACACTAGTGTTATTCCCAAGATTTTCGATTTTTTCATTACATAACCTCCCGAGTTATTTCTAATATCATTATTATAAATTTTTACTTGAATTTCAATATAAAATTACTTTAATTATTAGTATTTATTAATAAGTTGCAATGTTTTTCTTTCGATTAATCAGCATTTATGTGAATATCATCTGATGTCATGACATCTACATAATTTCTAAAGTTAATACCAGAAATATTAAAAATTTTCTTGTTCAGCGAACGGAAGAAAGGAAGTCTAAGTGTTTTTGAACAGACAGTCGGCCTTGTTTCAAGTATATCACACAAATAGTTACCCCCCGGTAAAAAACCGGGGGTTCAGGTTGTCAAAGAACCCGGATTGCGCAGTAGCATAAACCGAGTTCTTAAATCAGGAATATGGAGAGAGACAAAGAATTTCTCAACATTCTTCATCACCTTATTTCAATTTTACCAGATGCAAATGAAAAAGCCCAGCAATAGCTGGACTTTTTCGACAGGCTGGCCGCCGCTTGATAGCGGCGTTCTTTGCTGGATTCTAATATTGGAAGTCGTTCGTCATGAGCAAGTACGTATAAACAATTGAGAAGATTAAGCCTGATGTTGCTTTTCTCCGTAATAGACCTCCAGGATCAACGCTTTCAGCTCTTCCATGGTGGGCTTTACGGGGGTAAACGGCGTACAGACGTCGGACATGGCCTTTTCCACAAGCATGTCGATTTTGCCGAGCACATCCTGCTCATCGGGCACAACATCTTTCATGCGTGAAGGCACGTCGATGCGTTTGCGCAGTGCCAGGATCCCATCCAGCAGGGAGGTTTCCCCTACGAAGGAAGCCAGCTCGTCGTAACGGGCCTGCGTTCGGCTATCGCGGGAGTTAAACCGCAGACCGTACGGAAGCACGATGGCGTTCGCCAGGCCGTGCGGCACACCGTACTCCGCCCCAAAGGTGTGGGCAATACTGTGTACAATGCCCAACGCGCAGTTGGAAAACGCAATACCGGCCATGCAGGAAGCCTCCAGCATCTTTGCTCTGGCCTCCGCATTTTTTCCGTCCTCATAGCAGATGGGCAGATTCTTATATCCGTAAATAAACGCGGCCATTGCCATCCCGTCCGAAAACGGATTGGCGATCGGGGTGACATAGGATTCGATGGCATGGGTCAGCGCATCCATCCCGGAAGCGGCCGTCAGGCTTTTCGGCATCGTCATGGAAAACGCCGGATCGAGGATGGCGACATCCGGCACCATGCGCCCTTTCAGGCAGCGGATCGAGTATTTCTTCTTCTTTACGGTATCTTTGATCAGAGCCGCGCGGGTCGCCTCGCTGCCGGTTCCCGCCGAGGTAGGGATACAGGCCACGCGCGCCTTTACCTTGAGGTTTTTGATCTCGTTGGGAGGCATCACGTCATCCAGCTCCCGATACTCCGGATTTTCGTAGAAAACCCACATGGCTTTCGCGGCGTCCATGGCGGAGCCGCCGCCAAATCCGATCACCCAGTCCGGTTCGAATTCCATCATGTCCGCGGTTCCGCGTTTAACGGTTTCAAAGCTGGGCTCAGGCTCCACATCGGTATAGGCCTTCCATGTAAAGCCGCCCTCTTCCAGAACGTCCGTGACAATTTTGAGCTGACCCAGTTCCTGAAGGATGGTGCCGCTCATGACAATGTAGGCACGCTTGCGGACGGCGGGCAGTTCTTTTAGGGACTGCACCGCGTTTTCCCCGCAGTAGATATGTTCACAGCCGAGCTTGATTGAATACATTGTTGCTTTTCCACTCCTTTTAGTCGTATACGATACAGTTCTTGATGACGCTGCCGGAAGCGTGTTCGCGGATCGCCTTTTCCAGATCCGGCAACCTGTACTCGTTCTGAATATAATCCTCGCTTAAAATCACACCCATTTTCAGCAGCTCCAGCGCCGTCATGACATGACGCGGAGTGGTGTGGAACACGCCTTTAATGGTGATTTGCGAGTAGTGCAGCAGGGTGGCGTCCACCGTCAGCTCGCTGCCGGATTTTGTGCCGCCAAACAGAAGCACGAATCCCCCTTCGCGCACCATCTGCACGCTGGTTTTCCACACATCGATCAAGCCCGTAGCCTCGATGACGATGTCCGCACCGCGCTTCTCATCCGTCAGTTCACGGATGGCCTCCACCGGATTATCCACACCGGTCAGGTTGCAGGTTTTCCAGACCCCCATTTTTTCCGCCAGCTTCAGACGGTTCTTCATCATATCCGTTACAATGACCTTGGCGCCCTTCAGCACCGCCAGACGCGCAAACATCAGGCCGATGGGTCCCGCGCCGTTTACGACGACGGTGTCTCCCAGATGGACGGGGCAATTCTCAATGCCGTAAACCGCGCAGGAAAACGGCTCCATCAGGGAAGCGGTCTTGTGGGAAACGGAGTTGTCCAGAACAAACATATTCTGGCGCACGATGGGCTCCGGTACCTTTACGTATTCCGCATAGCTGCCGCGGTTAAACGTCATATTGGAGCACATGGAGGAAAGGCCTTTCTTGCAGTAATAGCACTCGTTGCAGGGGGCCGTGTTGTGGACCGCTACGCGGTCGCCCTCGTGAAAGCCCTTAACGTCTTTTCCCACTGCGGCGATCACGCCGGAAAATTCATGTCCGTAAGGATGCGGCGGCTTTAAAAGAGGATATCCTCTTTTAAAGTTTTTCACATCGGTGCCGCAGGTTGTTGAAATCTTATTTTGAATCAGTACCTCGCCCGGTCCGATTTCCGGGACCGGCACTTCCATGATGCGGATATCTTCCACACCGTACAGCATGGCAGCCAGCATTTTCCCATTCTCCCGTCCTTCAGATTAATAGCCCATTCCGTCCTTTTTCTCTTCCGCTTTCTTCGGCTGGCCGTAGCTCTTGAAGCTTTCCATCACCGTATCCATCTCCGCGTCGCTCAGCACAACAGGGGTTCCCATGCAGGAAGCTCTCCACTGCATTTCGGCTACGAATTCCAGATTGACGGCCAGACCGAAGGCTTTGGCAAGGCTTGGGCCGCTGGTGACAAGGCCGTGGTTCGCCAGCAGAACGGCTTTGCTTTTACCGATCGCCTTGGCGACGTTTTCCGCCAGCTCCGGTGTTCCGAAGGTTGCGTATTCCGCACAGGGAACCGTTGCCGCACCCGCGCCGCCAATGACGTAGTGCACCGCTTTCAGCGGGGTGTTGAGGCAGGCCAGCGTAGTGCAGAAGGTGGAATGGGTATGTACCACCGCACGGGCGTCCGGTTTGTTCAGATACATCACGGTGTGAAGGCCGTGCTCACTGGAGGGCTTGCGGCTGCCGTCGATAATATTGCCCTTCAGGTCCATGACGACCACATCTTCCGGCTCGGTGTCGAAGTATCCGAGGCCGGAAGGGCTGATTGCCATATAGCCGGTTTCCGGGTCATAAATGCTGATATTGCCGCTGGTACCCTTGCTCAGACCGGAAGAGCTCATTTTACGGCCGTATTCTGCGATTTCTTTTCTTTCCTTTTCCATCAACATAAGTCATTTCTCCTTTTCATACGCGGGGAACAGCCCCGCCAATCGGTTCAGCGTTTAATATTTCTGAGGTTCACCACCATATCGCTCTTTCCGGTTTCCCAGAAGGCTTTGATGGTGCGCGCGAGCAGCAGGGGCGATTTGGGAAGGGCGTCCACCACGTTGCCCGCGTTGTGCGGCGTCATGGTCAGATTGTCCAGCGCCAGAAGCGGGTCGTCCTTCGGGATGGGTTCTTCCCAGTACACGTCCAGCGCCGCGCCGCCGATGGTCCTATTCTGCAGCGCTTTCACGAGAGCGTCCTTATCCAGCACACCAGCGCGGGAGGTGTTGATGAGATAAGCGGTGGGCTTCATCAGGCCGATCAGCTTCCCGTCCACGCTGTTTTTTGTTTCGGGAGTCAGGCGCAGGTGCAGTGTGACGATATCCGCCGTTCTGAACAGCTCCTCCTGCTCCACCAGCCGGACCGGCAGCCCTGTTTCATCCAGGGATCCCTGCGTTACGTACGGGTCGTAGGCAATGACCTTCATGCCCACACCTGCGGCCTTTTTGGCGACCAGCTTGCCGATATGTCCAAGGCCGACCACACCCAGCGTCATTTCGCACATGGAGGTGGTATAGCCGTTATTTACGTATTCCTTACGCCATTCGCCCTGCTTGAGCGCGGCGTGTGCCCGGGCGATATTGCGTGTTTCCGCGAACATCAGGCCGATTGCAAAGTCCGAGGTTGCTTCCGCGTTGCGGATGCAGTGGATAACGGGGATGTTGTATTTGGTCGCAGCCGCGACATCCACATGCTCCATGCCGCCGCGGCAGGTCCCGATGAGTCTGAGCTTCTTTCCCTGTGCGATGAGTTCCTCCGGAACCGGGCAGAAATGCGTGAGCAGGATGTCCGCGTCCGCGATTTGACGGTAGACCTCTTCAGGGACCTTCTCCGCCGTCGGGCCGTTCTTTTCTATGTTCTGTGCTTTCTTTTGAAATTCCTGACGCGTTTCGGCCGGCCACACAATCGAAACGACCGTGTTCTGACCGGGTTCGCCCAGAGACTCCGCCGCCTCTGTCAGCAGCTCACAGGGGACGACGATATCACCGATTACTACAATTTTCATAGAAATTCCTTTCTTCTTAAACAAGCATCCATTCTGCCGTTTCAAAACGGCAAAATGAATGCTTATCCGTCAGTTTCTCATAACTAGTTTCCGGGTCAGGCGTTTACAGCCGGCTGGGGAGCGACATACGCTTCGCCCAGAGCATTCTTTTCCAAATATTCCTGTACGGCGCCCTTATTCTTCTTATACAGGACAAACAGCACCAGATACACGGCGACGGTCGCGGCGATAATGATCGGGTTCATGGTCAGGAAGGCCATGGTGATGATACCGGCCGTGCAATTGGACATGATGAAGCCGATGATGAGGGTGCCCCCTGCCAAAGCGGTAGTGGCCGCCTCAAATCCGGCGCCGGCCGCGACCTGGGTAAAGACGGTTGCCCAGTAGGAAGCCATCATGATCTTGGCCGCGAACACGATGCAGCCCATCAGCCAGGACTTCACAATATTGCCGTTGCTCAGGCATACGGGAATTTCCACCATATATGGCAAAGAGGGAAGAACCATAACCGGAATTACCACGTTGCCCGGGAGCAGGAATGCAAGCAGAACGGCAAAGGGAATGACCAGCAGTCCGGTGGTCAGGGTGGCCGGCTCGCCGTAGCCGAGCGCGTCGTTGACGGCGATAATGAACTCACGATCTTTTCCGTACTTGCTGTTCTTCAGCGTTTTGCGGGAATAATCGGTCAGAGTGGTAAATCCGGAGGCAAACAGCCCGGCAACCTTCGGGAAGATCGCCATAACGGCGGAGCAGGTCACGGATACGTTGACAACCTGTCCCCAGGCCGCCATATTGTTCAGAGCGGTAATATTGCCGACTACACCCAGAATAATACCGACAATCAATCCTATGTACATCGGTTCGCCCATGAAGCCGATCTTTTTGCGGATCGTAACGGGGTCCGCCTTGATTTTATCCATGCCCAGCTTGCTGAATAAAATGTTCAGGACAAGATACATTGGGGCGTCGCCGTTGTGGTGCGGCGCGGTCATTGCGCAGGAAGGATAGTGATAATAAGTGGACCATCTCTTCTGCAGGACCTCCGCAATCAGCAGGGTGACCAGGTTGACAAAGAGCATCAAAGCGAAAGCCATCGCCAGGTTTTGAGTCAGCTGGTACAGCATGGAGCCCCAGACGATGATGGAATAGTTGTTCCACAGGTCGGACGGCATAAAGATGTCGGTCCACTTGATCAGCCAGAGGATGATCTGGAAAACCAGACCGACGCCGATGAACATCATGCCGATGTTCGTGGAATAGGCCACGGAGGCAACCGCCTGCCAGCCGATGTCCAGCGCGGGCAGATTCAGCCCGCTCGCTTTTACGATCTGCTGTACCAACGGGGACAGGACGGCGCCGAATTCGGTGGTGATGAAAGCCATTCCCTTGAGTCCCACGCCGATCAGTACGGCGGAAGAAAACGCTTTTTTGGTGGGGGCCTTAAACAGCTTGCAGATCACAAAAATAATGAGGGGCACTGTGATATAGTTTCCAAAGGTGTCAAATACACTTTTCAATACTGTAAAAAACATAATTCCTTACCTTCCTCTTTTCGGTAATTTCTGTCTGAAAAAGGGGATCTTCCACGTATGCCGCTTTAACCCAGATCCAGCTTGCTCAGTACAGCAAGGAGCTCCTCTACAAACTCGTCTTCATTGATTCCAACCAGAAACCCCGTCGCATTCAGTACCGGGATTCCGTAGATATCGTCTACCGGGCTTGTGTAGGCGATTAAATCATAGCCTCCGTTCGCCACTGCAAGTTCCACGCCGCCCGGCGCGACCTCCGTGGATTCCATTTTGTAGCCGTGCTCCGCCAGCACGTCCTCCAGTTTGGACGACAGCATGGCAGAACTGACCGTACCGGAACCGCATACCGATAAAACTTTCACTGCGCGCATCAAGATTCTCCTCCCTTAGTTTTTATTATGATTCGTCTTCCAGAGAGCTCAGGCAGTCCATAATCTCCGCCTTGCTCCCGGAATTTTTCAGCTTCTCCAACAGCTCACTGTTTTGAATGATCTTCATGATTTTTTTCAGCATCCCTATCTGCTGCTTGGAATCCTTGACCACCAGCGGCAGAATCACTTCGCAGTCCAGCGAGGTTTCCCGGTCCCCCATCATATGAAAAGCAACCGGCTTCTTCGGGATAATGACCCCGACCGCCGGTTTGATCACCAGCTTGTTGTTCGTATGAGGGATCGCCAGGTTGATCTTTTTTCCCGGAAGCCCGGTGGGAAGGGTCTTTTCCCGTTCAATCACCGCGTCTCCGTATCCGGGGCTGACATATCCGGCTTCTTCAAACCGGGTAGCCATCAGCCGGATACATTCTTCGTCGCTGTTTACATCCGCATCCAAAACGATCAGCCGTTCATCCAGTAATGCTCCTATTCCAGACGCCTCCTTTTTCATTTCTCTTTCAACTAGTTGATGTGAATATCTCGCTGTTTACAACATACCATATTCCATCCGTTCAAAAAAGACCAAGTTTTTTCACAGATTGTACAGTTAATTTTGCAATTAGCTGAACTGTTTTGTGCAAACAGGCACACCTAGTAACAAATAATCAGCAGCAGCGCAAATGCAGAAACCGCCGCCGCCACAACGCGGATGATCTTCCGCGTCTTCTCGATCCCGAATTTCTGGTAGCGTTCATACCGGGTAAAAACCAGCGGACATACAAAAGCGGCGATCCCCATGCCGAATAAAGGCAGGTAAGTCCACCGGGTCGCGGGCTGAAACGCGAACAGCAGAAGATTTGCGATGACGAAAACCAGCAGCACCATATAAAACGGTGTGCGGAAACGGGTATCGTAATCCACAAACTGCCCGGTCTTATGAAAGCATTCCTCGCTGCAGCAGGGCAGCTCATGCTCCGCCTCCGGATTGATGATATATTTCCTGCAAAGCGTCGGCTTTCCACAGTACAGGCAGGGTTCCTCCCCTATCTTTCCGGCGGCGCGTTCTTTTTGCTTTTGCTTTCTAGCCTCCTGCGCTTTTGCCGCTTCCCGGCTTTCCGCGCGCTTTTTGGCTTCCGATTTCATCCGGCACCCCTTCCTATTCCGCGGAATACTCCGCCAGCAGTTGTTTCACTTCCTCAATGGTATCGCTGTCGAGCACCCGCTCTTTCAGTCCGGCTAGCTTACCCAGATCGCACCGGCGGATCAGATATTTGATTCTGCCCACCTGTTTGGGCACGACGCTGAACTCATCCAGCCCCATTGCCAGCAGCAGGGGCGTCAGCCGTGCGTCCGAGGCGACCTCCCCGCACATGCCGACGGGAATCCCCGCGCTGTGCGCGCTGCGGATCACCGTATCAATGGAGCGCAGCACCGAAAGGTTGCAGGGGTCGTACAGGTGCTGGACGCGCTCGTTCATCCGATCAGTCGCCGTGGTGTACTGGATCAGGTCGTTTGTCCCGATCGAGAAAAACGCGGTTTCCCTTGCCAGCTTGTCGCTGATAAGGACCGAGGCCGGTGTTTCAATCATGATGCCGACGGGAATGGTTTCCGTAAAAACAGTCCCTTCGGCACGGAGCTGATCCTTTGCTTTTTTCACCATCCCTTTTGCCTGACGCAGTTCTTCCAGTGTCACGATCATCGGGAACATAATCTTGACATTTCCATACGCCGAGGCACGCAGAATCGCGCGCAGCTGCGTTAAAAAAACCTCTTCTCGGTCCAGACAGATCCGGATCGCGCGGTAGCCCAGAAACGGATTGCTTTCCTTCGGAATGTCCATGTAATCCAGCTGCTTGTCACCGCCGATATCCAGCGTGCGGATAATCACTTCTTTTCCCTTCGCGTTCTCCGCAATGCTTCTGTAAGTCTGGAACTGCAGCTCTTCATCCGGATAATCATGCTGGTTCATAAAAAGGAATTCGGTGCGAAACAGGCCCACGCCGTCACACTGCTCTGCGCGGAAATTTTTCAGGCTTTCGGCGTCGCCGGAATTCATGCACACCGCCACCGGATGGCCGTCCGCCGTGACGGCTGGCTCCTCCGCCATGGCGGCGTAAAGCTTTTTCTGCCCGTCAAGGTAGGCTTTGTCCTTCCTGAAAGAGCAAACAAAAGCCTCGTCGGGTTCCAAAACCCCGTAGCCGCAGTCGCCGTCCACAAAAATGGTCTGGCCGGAACGGGCCTCCCGCATAATGCCGGCCGCTCCCACCACAGCCGGGATACCCAGTGTTTTGGCCAGAATCACCACGTGGGAAGTGATTCCGCCCTTCTCGGTGATAAAACCCCGCAGAAAACGCTTGTCGACCCGGATGGTGTCCTCTGGGGAAAGGTCCTCCGCCACCAGAATAAAGGGCTCCCGCAGATTCTGCATTTCCTTCCCGCCGTCGGCAACGCCGTTCAGGCGGCGGATGATCTCATCGCAGACGTTGCGGATATCGTTCGCGCGCTCCTGCATATACGCGTCGGGCATGGCGGCAAATTTTTTGCTGATTTTCGCCTTTTCCTGCTCAATCGCGCAGTCAATTCCTATATGTTCCTCCCGGACGGCCTGAATCGGATTTTTAAACAGAAAATCGTCCTCAACGATCGTGCGGTAAGCCTTAAAAATACCGGCTGTTTTTTCCCCGTCTTCAGCCAGGGTGGTGCGGTACAGTCTTTCCAGCTCTTCGGCGTACTCACGCTGAACCTCTCTGAAGCGCTCTATTTCCCGTTCAGAGTCCTCCACCGCCTTTTTCTCCAGTGTCAGCTTCTTCCTGTGCAGAACCACGGTCTGCGACAGGTCGCGTCCTCCCGCTCCCGCAAGGCCGGTAAATTTTTTCATTTCCGCAATGCTCCTTGTCATTTTGATAGATTTGTTTAATGCCGTTGATATGATTGGGGTCGCTGAAATAGCGGTAAATGCCTTCCAGTACCGCCCAATGGGAATAAGAATCCTTTGTCGCAAGCCCGACCAGAATC
>UREO01000066.1 GCA_900546895.1 uncultured Oscillospiraceae bacterium | reverse complement strand
GGAGCGCCTTGCCTGCATCATGCAGGGCGTGGACAACCTGTTCCTGGTTGATACCGTCCAAAATATCATGAAGCATATCTGCCGTATTTCCGGCGTCAAATACGGCGACGACCCGAAAAAGGACATTTCTCTGCGGGTCATCACCGACCACGTCCGCAGCACCACCTTTATGATCGGCGACGGCGTCATGCCGTCCAACGAGGGCCGCGGCTACGTCCTGCGCCGTCTGCTGCGCCGTGCCGCGCGCCACGGGCGCCTGCTCGGAGTTACCCGCACGTTCCTTGCGGAGGTTGCGCAGACGGTCATTGACGAGAATAAAAACGCATATCCCGAACTGGATGAAAAACGCGCCATGATCACAAAGCTCATCGGCGTAGAGGAAGAAAGCTTTGCAAAAACGATCGATCAGGGGCTGCAGCTTTTGAGCGGTTATATTGACAACAGCGGCAACAAGGTCTTTTCGGGCGCGGACGCATTCCGACTGAACGATACCTACGGCTTTCCGATCGACCTGACGAAGGAAATTTTGGCGGAGCGCGGCATGACCGTTGATGAAGAAGAGTTCCGGCGCCTGATGCGGGAGCAGCGCGAACGCGCGCGGGCCGCGAGAAAGAACGCCGGAGCGGATGCTTGGGAAGGCGAAAGCGACCTGCTGGAAAATGTTCCGGAAACCGGGTTTCTTGGCTATGGACAAATGGAGACCGCGGCAAAGGTCGTTGCGATTATTCGCGGCGGCGAACGCGTACCGTCCGCAACCGCGGGCGACGAGATCACTCTGGTGCTCGACAGGACCGCTTTCTACGCGGAAAGCGGCGGTCAGGTCGGCGATACCGGTTCCATTGAGTCCGCCGACGCGATGCTGGAGGTTAAAAATACCACTAAGAACCATGCGAAAAATTATCTGCATCACGCCGTTGTGACGGCCGGGCAGATCAGCGTCGATGAAAAAGTAAAAGCTTCCGTAGACCGGGAAAGGCGCCTCGCCGTCATGCGCAACCACACTGCCGCGCATCTGCTTCAGGCCGCGCTGCGTAAGGTGCTGGGCGACCATGTGGAGCAGGCCGGACAGCTTGTCAATGAAAAGCATGTCCGCTTCGACTTTACGCATTTTTCCGCTTTAACAAAGGAAGAGCTGGGAAAGGTCGAACAGCTTGTCAATCAGGTGATTTTAAGCGGAACAAATGTGGAATGCCGTGAAATGCCGATTAAAGAGGCAAAGAAGCTGGGCGCGATGGCCCTGTTCGGTGAAAAATACGGCGATATCGTCCGCGTTGTCACCGTCGGCGATTTCAGCCGTGAGTTCTGCGGCGGTACCCATATGGACAACACCGCGAAAATCGGCCTGTTTAAAATCCTGTCGGAAAGCTCCGTCGCCGCCGGCGTGCGCCGGATTGAGGGCGTTACCGGCACGGGTGTGCTTGACCTGATGAACCGTACCATCGGCGAGATCGACGAGGCGGCCGCCGCCTTGAAGCTGAACAATTCCTACGAACTGGTGCAGAAAGCGGTTCAGCTTTCCGCGGAGCTGAAGGAAAAGGACAGGACCATAGAGACGCTCAACTCCAAACTGGCGGGAATTCAGATCGACAGCCTGATTGCCGGTGCGAAGCAGGTGGGCGGCGTTCAGGTCATCACCGCCGTGTTCCCCGGGACGGAGCCGGACGCGCTGCGCGCCCTCTGTGACAAAGCGCGCGACCATGCCCCGAACATGGTTGCCGTATTTGCCGGAACCCGGGACGGAAAAGCCAACATCGCCGCGTGTGTCGCTAAGGAAGCACTGGCGAAGGGCGTCAACGCCGGCCAGATCGTTCGCGCGGTCGCACAGCTGGCGGGCGGCAACGGCGGCGGCAGGGCGGACAGCGCTATGGCCGGTGCAAAGGATTTGTCAAAGCTGGACGGTGCTTTGGCGGAAGTTGAGAAAATTGTTGCCAATATGCTCAAATGATACTATAATAATAGCGTTGCATTGTGAAAACAAAGGAGGTTTCGGCGTGGACTGCGTGTTTTGCAAAATAGCGAACGGTGAAATTCCCAGTAAAAAGGCGTATGAGGATGACCGTGTGCTGGCGTTTTACGATTTGGAGCCCCAGGCGCCCGTGCATATTCTGATTATTCCAAAAGAACATATTCAGTCTGTGGAAGATATTACGGAGGAAAACAGCGCGATCGTCGCCCACATTTTTGAAGTGGCGGCGAAGCTCGCAAAGGAAAACAATCTGGAAAAAGGGTTTCGCGTTGTCAGCAATGTGGGAAAGGACGGCGGCCAGAGTGTGCCGCACCTGCATTTCCACCTGCTTGGCGGCCGTTCCATGAAGTGGCCTCCGGGCTGATAAACAGCGTTTTATTTCAATCGGAAAGGTCGAATAATAATGGGTGAATACTACAAGATGACAATTGCGGGCTGTGAGCGTGAATTGCCGATTTGTCCGATCAGCGATACGCTTGACATCGCGGGCTTTGTCATGCTCGGCGACGTGGAGATCACTGAGAAAACGGCGGCTGCGCTTCTCGAAAAATGCCCGGAGCATGATGTCGTCGTTACGGCGGAGACAAAGGGAATTCCGCTCTGCTACGAAATGGCCCGTCAGGGCTGCCGCCGGTACATTGTCGCGCGTAAAAGCGTAAAAGCTTATATGCGCAACCCCATTCACGTAGAGGTAAAATCCATCACCACGGATCATGTGCAGAAGCTTTATCTTGCGGAAGACGATTATAAGGGACTGAACGGCAAGCGCGTCCTGATTGTAGACGACGTGATCAGCACGGGGGAATCCCTCGCGGCAATGGAGGATCTTGTCAGGCAGTTCGGCGGCAAGATCGTCGGCCGCGCCTGTGTGCTCGCCGAGGGCGACGCCAAGGACAGGGACGATATTATTTATCTGGAGCCTCTGCCGTTGTTTTTTAAATAATCTGGACTGGAGATTTTTATTTCGGGGGAGTTATGATGAAGCGGCCGCTTGTGCTGGTGGGTTTTTGTTATCTGCTGACACTGGCGGCCGCCGTTTATTTTGGCCCGCGGCTATCGCTGATTCTTGCCTGTGCCGCCCTTGCGGGGTTCCTGATTACCGCGCTGGTTCCGAAAACGCGTGCCGTCGGTGTGTTTCCCGCCGCTTTGCTCACGGTGTCGCTGGCGCTCGGCAGCTTTTACGCGGTTCATCAGTCCCAGGTGAAGCCGGCGGAGCTGCTTGCCGGTCGGGATGCGGTGATTGACGGTACTGTCTGTGAGCTTCCTTATCAGGCGTACAACCGGTTTTATTATATTGTGGAAGTCAATGACATCTCTCTGAAAGACGCGCCCAAGCCGCTGAAAATACGGATTTCCTCACAGGGCGCTCTGAATGTGGAACCGTATTCCCACATTAAAGGAAAGGTGCATCTGTTTCTTCCATCAGGCGGAGAGGGCTATTCCTCGCGTTCCTACTACGCTTCCAAGGGAATCACCCTGTTTTCCTATCTTTATGAATATGAAAACGTGCGGGTGAGTCCCCCTGCGCGAAAGCCGCTGTACTATTACGCGCTGAAGCTGCGGTCTGCTCTGCTGAAATCCGTCCGCTCTATGCTGCCTCCCAGTGAAGCCAAGCTGGTCAACGGGGTTCTTTTCGGCGATCAGACAAGCCTTTCCCCGCAGGTGACCGCCGATTTCCGAACCATCGGCGTTTCCCATATCTTATCTGTTTCCGGGCTGCACATGACCACGATGGCGGAACTGATCCTGATGCTTCTCCTGTTTTTCAGGGTGCCGAAGAAGCCCGCGGCGGCGCTGGCCGGTGTCGGCGTCGTCTGCTTTATGGCAGTTACCTGCTTTGTCCCTTCCGTCACGCGCAGCGGGGTGATGTGCCTGATCTACCTTTCCGGCATGCTTTTGTCCCGCCATCCGGATTCGCTGAATTCGCTGAGCATTTCCGTGCTGCTGATCGGTTTATCGAATCCGTATGCCGCCGCGGATGTGGGCTTGCTGCTTTCCTTTTCCGCAACACTGGGGCTGATTTTATTTTCCGGACAGACGGCGGGCTATTTGAACCGGAAATATGATAAAATAAAGATGATCGGCCCCCTTGTGCGCGGGGTCAACGGAATTCTGGGAACCACCGTATGGGCGGTGCTCTTTACGCTGCCGATCGTTATCCTTTCCTTTCAAAATGTTTCGCTTGCCGCGCCGATTGCCAACCTTCTGGAGCTGGTCCCTTCCACGCTGATGATGAATTTTGCGGCCATTGCCGCCGTAATCAATCTGATTGCCCCGCAGTCCTTCCTTGCCATGCCGTTTGCGCTGGTTTCGGGGCTGTTGGCGAAATATATGCTTGTCTGTGCGCACTGGCTTGCGCAAACTCCGTTCGCCTCTGTTTCGGCGTCCTACGGCTTTGTGACGGTTTGGCTCTCCGGTACGGTTTTCTTGATTGCTGCGACCGTCCTGATGATGAAAAGCCGGAAGCTGTTCCGGGTCACCGCGCTGCTTTCGCTGATTTTACTGCTGACCGGTATTTTTTCTTATCAGCTTTCCATGCGCAACGTGACGCGCCTTGCCGTTCTGGACGGCGCCGGGTCCGTCGTTCTTACGCGCAACGGCCGCGCGGCGGTGATCGGCTGCGGGGGCTTTCGTTCCGAAACCATCGGCAGCTATCTGCGCAGCCAGGGGGTAACGAAGCTGGACGTCCTTCAGCCGCTTACCCTGACGGCGGAGGAAGCAAAAAACGCGGCGGAGCTGATGACAGGGTTTACGCCGGACAGGCTTGTAATCCCAAGGGACGGGATGATCGATACGTTTATCCGGAAGGCGATTCCGCAAACGGGCAGCGTAGCTCCATACGGTCTTTCTGCCGACACGAAATTCTGGGAGAACACAGAGGTGCAGGTGCGGTTTGACGGCACCGCTGCCGCGGCAAGGATTACGGCCGGCGGCGTGTCGGTTCTGGTTTGCCCCGCCGGGGCAGAGCTTGACGGTCTGCCGGAGGAATGGCTTGCCCCCGATTTTGCGGCGGCGGATTCCGTTCCGAAAAACGCCGACCTGCTTCATCCCCTGTTTACCATCCTTTCTGCGGATGGCGAAACAATGGGAGGGGACGTTTCACAGATCAAAAAGTTGAACCCGATTGTGACGGGCGGCGCCGGAAATATTGTGCTGCAGATAAAGGACGACGGGACTTTACAATTAAGGAGGGAGTAATATGCCCGAAATTACCGAGGCGGAACTGAAAAAGCAGATTGAAAAGGCGGATTTTGCAAACCTCTATTTCTTGCACGGGGAAGAAAAATATCTGGTCGGATTCTATGCGAAAAAGCTGATTGCCAAAGCCGCGGGAACTGCGTTTTTGGATTTCAATTTTCAGCGCTTCGACGATTCCGCCACGATTGACCAGATCGCGGCGGCGGTGGAAGCGCTTCCCTTTCTGGCGGAGCGCAAATGCGTGGCGGTCTCCGACATGAATGTAGAAGGTCTGCGCGCGCAGGAAGCGGCCAAGCTGGACGAGCTTCTGGAAAACGTTCCGGATACAACCGTGCTGGTGTTCTATCTGCCGTCTGCGGAAATCAATTATAAAAAAGATAAAAAATGGAAAAAGCTGATGGATACGGTTAATCAGGCGGGCGTGACGGTTCATCTGAAAAAACGTTCCGGGTCGGACCTTGAAAAAGCCCTGTGCGCGGCCGCGGCAAAACGGGGCTGCGAGCTCTCGCGGCAGAACGCCGGGCGTATTGTCGGTTACTGCGGAAACGATCTGCAGACGCTGTTTAACGAGCTGGAAAAGCTATGCGCTTTTGTAAAAGAAGGCGCGATTACCGCGCAGACGATTGACGCGCTGGTGGTGAAGAATCTGGAAACCCGGGTATATGACCTATCCAAGGCGGTGATCGCGGGCCAGTACGACAAAGCCTACGGGATTTTGGACCTCCTGTTTTACCAGAATGAGGAACCCGTTTCCGTTCTGGCGGTGCTTTCCTCCGCATATATCGACATGTACCGTGTCAGGGCTTCTATTCAGAGCGGATTCACCGCGTCGGAGCCCGCAAAGCACTTTGACTATGCCCGCAAAGAATTCAGGCTTACCAATGCGGAGCGGGACGCCAAGAAACTGACCACGCCCTTGCTGCGCCAGAGTCTTCAGGTGCTTTTGGGGGCGGACACTGCGCTGAAAAGCGCACGCGGCGACCGGCGCATCATTATGGAAAAGCTGATTGCTCAGCTTTTACTCATAGCGGAAAGGGAGAAAACGGCTTGATTAAAATAAAGGAAGCGGTCATAGTAGAGGGAAAATACGATAAGATCAAGCTTTCCTCGATCATTGACGGTTTAATTATAGAGACACGGGGATTCCGGATTTTCCGTGATAAAGAGCAGATGGAAATGATCCGCCGGCTGGCGGACAAACGCGGAATTTTGGTCCTGACGGACAGCGATTCCGCCGGATTCCTCATCCGGAACTACCTTTCCGGCGCGGTCAGTCCGGATAAAATCAAGCATGCCTATATTCCGGATATTTTCGGGAAAGAGGGCCGCAAGGACAAGCCCTCTAAGGAAGGAAAGCTCGGGGTGGAGGGGGTGCCTGTGCAGGCAATCGTTGACGCCCTGCGGCGCGCGGGCGTCACCTGCAGCGAGGACGAAGCTCCCGCGGGACGGAAGATTGCCAAAACGGATCTTTATCTTGCCGGTCTGTCCGGCGGAGAAAACAGCGCGCAGAAAAGAAGGATCTTTTTAAAGGAACTGGCATTGCCGGAGCATCTGGCGGTAAATTCGATGGTCGGCGTTTTGAACAGCATTATGACTTACGACGAATTTTGCAGTTTTATTGACAAACTTTTTAAAAATTCATGATTGTGTAGGTTTGTCAAACATTTGCACTGTATAAAATCCGTGGACTACGGATTATAACCGGTATCCTGGAGGCCCGCCAATATCAGAAGGCATCCTTCGTGGGTGCTTCTATTTTTGGAATCTTTACAAAAAATTAATAGTTGGAAGGATGTCGGTACTTGACAATAAATGAATGATCGTTTATTATAATGATAATCCTTCCGCTTTATCAAAAATTTTGGTGGTGCGTATGAGAAAAAAAGATGATGAAAAACAGAGATGTATTAAAACCGCAGTTGTTGAATTAATTTTAAAAGAAGGATTTCAGGGCGCGTCCATCTCTAAAATTGCCCGTGCAGCGGGAGTCTCTCCGGCAACAGTGTACATTTATTATGAGAACAAGGACGCAATGCTGCGCGATATTTATCAGGAATATGCCGAAGATACCTTTCAATATCTGTTGGAATGCTTCAACCCGAATATGGAGGGCAAGCAAATCATTGAAGAGCTGATCCGCAACTATTACTCCTACATTGTTGAAAATCAGGAGATTTTCCACTTCATTGAGCAGTTCAGCACCTGTCCCGCCCTTCAATCCGGATGTGGGTTTATGAAAGGACCGGGAAACCTGAACCGACTGCTGACAGATTTGAAGAGGAGGCAAATTCTCAATAATTACAGCAATGATAACCTGTATGCCATCCTGTTCTCCCCGGTGAAAACCATTGCCGTGAAGCGGTATGACTCCGAGGAGGCCGCAAGAGACCGTTTGGACGAACTAATCGCGATTATTCAGAAAGCATTAATCAGAGGTTATTAAAATCTAAAATCCACACTGTTTTAATTTACAGAATTTATAAACGAACATTCATTTATAAATATAAGAAAGGATACTATTTATGTTGATAATACCAATTGAAGATCTCGTTTTACTGCCCGGTATGGTTTATCCGCTGGCATTCAGCCGGTTAAGCGAAGAGGAACTGTCCGTTTTGCAAAATAAAGATCAGGAAATTGCGGCGTTGCCGTTAAAGCGTCAGGTAGACAGAAAAGAGCTGGAAGCGGAGGATTTCTATAAAATAGGGATTGCGCTGCAGGTGCTGGATATCATGTCCGGCGAAAAGGGGCATCTTGTTAAGGTAAAGGCAATGAGCCGTGTGGAAGTCTCCGATCTTGTGATTCGGGGAGATGTCATCACGGGCAATACTGCTGACATTCCGGAAGTTATTGACCTCAATGGAAACAGCCAGAAAGAAATGGCGAGCTATATTCAGAACATCGCTCACCAGATCGGAGCGAATTTTAAGAATTCCAGCGGCGTTATGAAGGCCATCGATGAAATCAGGGACTTGAATGTGTTGATTGGATACATATGCCAGTTCCTGCCGTTTTCCAGGCAGGAAAAGTATACTCTGATGGAAACTTCTTCCCTGAAAGACCGCGGCTTGACGTTTATCGATTATTTTCTCCATTACAAAGAAGAAATACAGCTTCAGATTGAGATGACGGAGCGCTTCTCCGAAAAGGCAAACAAAAACTACCGCGAGGCGGTCCTGCGGGAGCAGCTTCAAGCTATCCAGGAGGAACTGAACGAAGGAAAGCCGGAATCCGCTAAAAAGGGGAAGGACTACAGAACCCGCATTGAGGATGCGCATATGCCGGAAGAAATACGGCTGGCCGCGCTGGAAGAGCTGGGCAAGCTGGAAAGCCAGAACCCCGCGAGCGCAGATTACAACGTCCTTCAGAACTATCTTGATCTGCTGGTAGAGCTGCCGTGGGAAACGAAGGAAGAAAAGCCCGTGGATATCCGGGAAGCCCGCCGCATTCTGGACGAACAGCACTACGGCCTTGAAAAGGTGAAGGACCGCATCATTCAGCAGTTGGCGGTGCTGCATCTGAAAAAGGATAAGCAGGGTTCCATCCTGCTTTTGGTCGGACCTCCCGGCACCGGAAAAACCAGTCTGGGACGGAGCATTGCCGAAGCGCTGGGCAGAAAATATGTCCGGCTCAGCCTCGGCGGTATCCGCGACGAAGCGGAAATCCGCGGACATCGCAGAACCTATATCGGCGCAATGCCGGGACGGATTATCCAGAGCATGAAGAAAGCCGGCACAATGAACCCGGTTATGGTGCTGGATGAAGTCGACAAGCTGATGACAGGCTATAACGGAGACCCGGCAAGCGCATTGCTGGAGGTTCTCGACCCGGAGCAGAACAATACCTTTACGGATCATTACCTTGACCTTCCCTACAACCTGTCCAACGTCTTCTTCATCGCGACGGCAAACTCGCTGGAGACCATCCCCGGACCTCTGCTGGACCGTATGGAGGTCATTCAGCTTTCCAGCTACACCTCAAGTGAGAAATTCCATATCGGGAAGAACCATCTCGTTCGTGAAGCGCTGGAAGAGCACGGCCTGACCGAAGAAGACGTGCGGATCAGCGACGAAGCCCTTCGGAAAATCATAGCCGATTACACCATGGAGGCCGGCGTCAGAGGGCTGAAGAAAAGGCTGGATTCCATTGCGAGAAAAGCGGCGGAGAAAATCGTTCTTGGGGATGTCGAAAAGCCCTATGCCGTTTCCGCGGACGATCTGGAGGAGATTCTGGGCAGCAAAATGTCGAGACACGACGTTGCGCAGGAAATGAATCCTCCCGGAGTGGTCACCGGTCTGGCATGGACGCCGGTGGGCGGGGAAATCCTGTTTATTGAAGCGACCGAAATGCCCGGCAACGACCAGATCATCCTGACCGGCCAGCTGGGGGACGTTATGAAGGAGTCCGCGAGAATCTCGCTCAGCCTGCTGAAATCCCGTCTGCCGGTCAATGCGATCAAGTTCAAGGAAAAGGATATCCATATCCATGTGCCGTCCGGCGCCGTGCCGAAGGATGGACCCTCGGCGGGTATTACGCTCTTCACGGCCCTTGCCTCTCTGATTACCGGCATAAAAGTCGATTCCAGACTGGCTATGACGGGTGAAATCACTTTGAGGGGCACGGTGCTTCCGATCGGCGGGCTGAAAGAAAAGCTTCTGGCCGCGGAACGCGCCGGAATTAGAAAAGCATTGATTCCCAAGGACAATGTGGCGGATTTGAAGGATATTCCCGACGAAGTCAAGGAGAAAATTCAGATCGTCGCGGTAGAAACCATAGAGGACGTCCTGCGGGAAGCGCTGGGCATTGCTCTGCCAAAGCCGGAATACGTGATGCCGGACCCCCGGTTCTTCACCAGGCTGAAGGAGCAGCGCAGCGAAATCCACTGATACAGCATACGACATTACAGGATATAGACTGACCGGTTAATTGACAGATGCGCTTTTAACCGAGCGGGCAATAGGAACCCCCGGCTTTTTACAGGCCGGGGGTTCTTTTGGGTTGACTGTAAACATAAATATTCCTGTAGGCAATCGGGATGATAGCAATTCCATTTCAATTTGCGGACAAAATGCGTTCTTCCCGCCTTCGGCGGGGGAAAACGCAAACTTGCGGCAGAATCAACTGGAAATGCTGTAGGATAGAATCGAAGGTGATTGTGTGGGGTATTACGTATCGGTAGAAAAGAACGTCAATATTTACGTTGAAGATTTAAACCCGACCGGGAATAAAACCATTCTGTTTGTTCACGGCTGGCCCGGAAATCATAATCTGTTTGAATACCAGTTGAACCAGCTTCCCAAGCTGGGGTATCGCTGTGTGGCGATTGACTGCCGGGGCTTTGGAATGTCCGACAAGCCCTGGAGCGGGTACGACTATAACCGGCTGGCCGACGACGTACGCGCCGTGATCGATGCTTTCCAGCTGAAAGACATTACTCTGGGAGGGCATTCCACGGGCGGAGCGATCTGTATCCGCTATATGGCAAGGCACAGCGGGCACGGTGTGTCGAAGCTGGCTCTTTTTGCCGCAGCCGCGCCCAGCCTCATTCAGCGGCCCTATTTCCCGAATGGGCTGAAGGAACAGGCCGTGCTGGATATCATTCAGGGTACTTACACGGACCGCCCTAAGATGCTGCGGGATTTCGGAAATATGATTTTTTTCCACCGCGTCAGCATTCCGCTGTCCGACTGGATTTTCCAGCTGGGGCTGCAGGCGGCGAGCTGGTCGACCGTTGCCGTCGCAAACACGTGGATCAAAGAGGTTTTGTTTGACGACATGGCGAAAATCAATGTTCCGACCCTGATTTTACACGGCCTGAACGACCGGGTCTGCCTGTACCCGCTGGCCGTCGCGCAGAACCAGGGAATCCGAAATTCAAAGCTGGTTCCTTTTAACCAGTGCGGTCATTTCCTTTTCTACGACCAGATGGAGCAGTTCAATAAAGAATTGATCGCCTTTACAAAGGATTGACCGGGTACAAACCAAGGGGCGCGGGGAAAAAATTTGCTCATTTCAATATTTTCCGAAATTGATGAAAAGGGGCTGCTTTGTAAACAGCCCCTTTTTACATGAATATCCAGAAGTTATCATGCAATAAATATTTCAATTGATACGTATGGATTCAGTCATTCATATTATATTTTTCTAAATTATCACTTGACATAATTCTGGAATTGGCTTATATTGTAAATAAAGAATATAAGAAAGGAAGAGATCTGTCTCTTATACACATCTGACGCTGCCGACGAATT
>UREO01000065.1 GCA_900546895.1 uncultured Oscillospiraceae bacterium | reverse complement strand
ACCGTCTAATTCGTCGGCAGCGTCAGATGTGTATAAGAGACAGGTATTTAAAAGACGAATTTTTTCAGCAGGAGCAAAAGGAATACGACTTTCTGAAAGCACCGAACAAGCTCACGGTGATTTATGAAGACGAAAATATCATGATTCTGGATAAAAAGCCGGGATTAATCGTACATCCGGATGAAAATTATCATTTTGACTCCCTGATTGCCCGCGTTCAGCATTATTTATATGAAAAAGGGGAATATCACCCCGAAAACGAAAATTCGTTCGCCCCGGCTCTGATTAACCGGATTGACCGGAACACCGGCGGTATTGTAATGGCGGCAAAGAACGCGGAAACCCTTCGCATTATGAATGAAAAAGTAAAAAAGCGCGAAATGCAGAAGCTGTATCTCTGCATTGTCCATGGAAAAATGAATCCGAAAAAAGCGGTGCTGGAAGGCTTTCTCGAAAAAAATGAGAGTCAGAACCGCGTCTATATTTCCCACAGGCCTACCGCGGACACCAAATCAATCAAAACGCGCTACCGGGTGCTCGAAGAGCGCGGAAGCTTCAGCCTGTTAGAGGTAGAGCTTCTGACCGGACGCACCCACCAAATCCGCGCGCACCTTGCTTCCGTCGGCCACCCGCTCGCCGGGGACGGAAAGTACGGCACGAACGCGATCAATAAGCAATCCGGATTTTCCTATCAGGCCCTTTACTCCTACAAGCTGAAATTCACCTTCGACACGGACGCGGGGCTCTTGAATTACCTGAACGGCTCGGAATATGAAGCAAAGGATATCTGGTTCTTAAAAGACTTTTACAGCTGGGCGTGACCCCTTCGGGATACTAAAAACTCGCAGGGCGCCGCGAAAACATGCCGCGCGGCAGGCGCGGCCCGGCCGTCTGTGCTGAAAAGAGCCGGCGCACACGCGCCGGCTCTTTTCAGCTGTTTTTATCTACCTGATGAAAGGTTTTCAGGTTTCCTGTTTTTTCACTGCGCCTTTCCAGCTCAGCTTGGATGTCTTCCAGGGAAATGCCTTCGTTGACCATTAAAACGGTCAGATGATACAGCAAATCCGATATTTCAAGGACGGTTTCGGCATTGTCTCCGTTTTTGGCGGCGATGATTGTCTCACTGCACTCTTCCCCGCATTTCTTCAAAATCTTATCAAGGCCCTTGTCAAACAGGTAGCAGGTATAGGACCCTTCCGAACGGGTTTCTTTTCTGCTCTGTATGGTACTGTATAGCTCCTGCCAGGTGTCAAGCATCGTTATCCCTCCAGATTTCATTAAAAAAGCAGCTGTGCGCGCCCGTGTGACAGGCGGCGCCGGTCTGTCTGACGACGACCAGAAGGGTGTCGTCATCACAGTCGCCATGAATGCTCACAACCTTCTGCAAATGCCCGGAGGTCGCGCCCTTATTCCAAAGCTCCTGACGAGAACGGCTGTAAAACCAAGTATATCCTGTCTCAAGCGTTTTTCTCATGGACTCCCGGTTCATATAGGCCAGCATTAAAACTTCGTTTGTTCCGTATTCCTGAACGATGGCCGGAAGCAAATCGGACTTTTGAAAAAAACGACCTATAAAGGCATTATCCTTTCCATCAATACATTCCATTTGTTTTTTCCTCTCCGCAAAGCGCAATCGCTGCTTTCAAATCGAGCGCACCGGTATACAGAGCTTTCCCACAGATTGCCCCATAAAGCTTCAAAGCCAGTAAATTCGCAATATCCGCAAGGCTGCTGACACCGCCGCTCGCGACAATATGGCAGGAAACCGCATGATTGAGCCGGTCCAGCATTTCCAGATTCGGGCCGGTCAAAGTACCGTCCCGGGAAATATCTGTAAAGATGATATACTTTACTCCATACTGCTCCATTCTTTTGGCAAGCTCAAGATAATCCACTGTTGAGGTTTCCGTCCAGCCCTGGGCGGCAACTTTACCATTTAAGGCATCGATGCCCACCGCAACGCGTTCTCCATATCTCTGAACAGATTCCTTGACAAGTCGGGGATCGTTCAGCGCCGAAGAACCTAAAATGACCCTCGACACACCGTTGGAAAGATAAAAATTGATCGTCTCCATGCTTCTGATTCCGCCGCCGATTTCTATTTTCAGCCCGGAATTCTGCAGTACCTTAAAAATGATTTCCGAATTTACGGGATGTGCCGCTTTTGCGCCGTTCAGATCGACAACATGCAGCCACCTTGCTCCCGCAGATTCAAAATCCCCGGCAGCGGACACTGCGTCCTGCGCCACTTTATGCGCCGTGCTGTAATCTCCCCTTATCAGACGCACACATTCGCCGTCCTTAATATCGATTGCTGGCAAAATAAGCATAGCCGTCTCCTATTGATGAAATTACAAAGATCCCTTTGTCGAAAGCACTCCTGCGGAAGTTTTTGCAGCCGCCAGCCGCATGGCGTGGGCAACGGCTTTGAACATTCCCTCGATCTCATGGTGCGCATTTTTTCCATATTCAATACGGGTGTGGAGCGTAATTTCGGCATTGACTGCAAAAGCGCGCAGAAATTCTTCCGTCAGGCAGGTATCAAATTCCCCCACCCGTTCCTGCTTAAACTCCGCCTGAAAAACAAGGTACGGTCTCCCGCTGATGTCTACGGAGGCAAAGGCAAGCGCTTCATCCATGGGCACAAAAAAGGTGCCGAAACGGGCAATTCCCGATTTGTCGCCAAGGGCCTCTGCAAAGGCTTTTCCCAAAACGATGCCGACGTCCTCAACTGTGTGATGACCGTCGATTTCCAAATCGCCGACCGCTTCCACGGTGAGTCCGAAGCCTCCGTGTACGGCAAATGCATTGAGCATATGGTCAAAAAAACCGATTCCGGTTGAAATGCTTATTTCGCCGCCGTCAAGAGAAAGCGAAACAGCAATATCCGTTTCCTTGGTTTTTCGTTTCTGTACCGACGTCCTCATTTTTTCGCCCCCTTGATCATTGAATTACTGTTTCAAAAACCTTGATAAATTCTTTGTTTTCTTCCATCGTCCCTGCCGTCACCCGCAGGAAATCGCCCATAAAGCGGACTGCGATCCCTGATTTTAATAAAGCGAGAAAAATTTCCTCCGCCTGGGCAATCTGAAGAAATACAAAATTTGTTGCGGTAGGGTACACATGCATTTTTTCACTGTTGCTTTTTTCTATGCGCATCATTTCCGAATAAAGCATATTCCGGGAAGCAATAATGTCGTCTATACCGGAACGGACTAAACCGTGTTCCTTTAAAATAAGGGAACCGATCTTCTGAGTGAGGGAGTTTACGTTATAGGGCGATTTGACTGCTTTCAGCGCGTTTGTCAGTGTCGGATTTGCTACGGTAAACCCAAGCCGAATGGCCGCCATACCAAACGCTTTGGAGCAGGTTCTCAGAATCATGAGATTGTCGTATTGCTCCACTTCGCCCAGCAGGGACTGGTTCCAGAAGTCCATATAGGCTTCGTCAAGCACCACCAGCGCCTTCACCGATGTGATCAGCCGACGGACTTCCTCTTTTGACAGCCCAAGCGAAGTGGGATTGCATGGATTGGAAAAAAGAATCAGTTTAACGTCGTTTACATTAGCCAATTCAATGATTTTATCCACATTGATGGTTAGATCTGGATTTTTAGCGTAGACAATGCTTTTTGCCTCCACAATGGAGGCATAAAAGCGATACATGGAAAAATCCGGGGACATCGTCAGCATCGCATCGCCCTTCATCAAAAAGGCGCCGCAGATAACGGATATCAGCTCGTCGGAACCGTTTCCGGCCGTAACATGGGCGGGATTGACCTGATAAAACTCCGCAAAGCTTTCACAAAGCTCCGACGCCAGCGGATCCGGGTACCGGTTATAAGCTGCAAACGCCGCCGATTCCATGATCTTCAACGCAATCCGGTTCGGAATGGCAAGAAAGGACTCATTGGCGTCCAGACGAATCGGATAGCTGCCGGTAATCGGGTCATAGGGGCGCAGATCCCTGATTTTTTCATTTAACTGGTAAGCCATTTCAGCGCCTCACTTTAATCGAATTCGCGTGAGCGGTCAGGCCCTCGGCCTCTGCGAGCTGAATAATATCCTTCTGCGCCGATTTCAGCGCATCTTCCGTATAATAGAGAAAGCTGGATTTCTTGATAAAACTATCCACCGAAAGCGGGGAGAAAAAACGCGCGGTCCCACTGGTGGGCAAAACATGGTTCGGTCCCGCGAAATAGTCGCCAAGCGGCTCCGGCGAATAGTTGCCGAGAAAAACGGAACCGGCGTTGTCGATTTTCCCGATATACTCCATCGGGTTTGCGGCGCAAACCTCAAGGTGCTCCGGCGCCAGCTCGTTGGCAAAGGAAACGGCTTCCTCCATGCTTTCGCAGACGATCACCGCGCCAAAACGGTCCAGCGATTGGGAAATGATTTCCCTGCGTGACAGCTGGGGAAGCTGCCGGTCAATCTGGGCAACCGTCTGCTCTGCAATTTTCTCTGAAGTTGTCAGCAGAACGGCGGAAGCAAGCACGTCGTGTTCGGCCTGAGACATCAGGTCCGCCGCCAAAAATTCCGGACGCGCCGTTTCGTCCGCGATAATCAGGATTTCGCTCGGACCGGCAATCATATCGATATCGACGGTGCCGTAAAGCTGCTTTTTAGCGGTGGCTACATAAATATTTCCAGGGCCGACAATTTTATCGACCTTGGGAATCGTTTCGGTCCCAAACGCGAGCGCCGCGACCGCCTGTGCCCCGCCGACCAGGAAAACACGGTCGACTCCGGCGGTCAGCGCCGCCGCCAGAATATCCGGATTGGGGTTTCCGTCTTTTCCGGGAGGAGTCGCCATGATGATTTCTTTTACTCCGGCAATTTTGGCGGGAATCGCATTCATCAGGACGGAAGAAGGATAAGCCGCCGTTCCGCCCGGCACATAGATACCGACTTTTGACAGACCGCGAATGCGCTGCCCCATCATTACTCCGCTTTCATCGGTTTGAAACCAGCTCTGCTGCTTCTGCCGGGAGTGAAAATCCCTGATGTTCTCCGCGGCTCTGGCGAGCGCTGACAAAAACTCCGGTTCACACCGGCCGGTAAGTTCCTTCATCTCCGCGGCGCAAATCTCTGTTTTTTCGGGCAGACTGCCGTCAAATTTCAGGGTGTATTCGCGAACCGCGTCATCGCCGTGGCGGCGTACATTTTCAATGATTTCCGAAACGGCTGATTCCACAGCCCTGTTGGTTTCCTCATTCCTTTGTTTCAGCTGACTAATCAGATCGCGGTTGCCGCCCTTTTTCATAAACTGTATCACACTGTTCCCTCCTTTGCCCAGTCCATCTTTTCCGCAAGGCTTTCTATTTCCGTTTTCCGGATTTTCAGGCTAGCCGCGTTGACAATCAGTCTTGCGGAAATATCATAGATGCTTTCAATCACTTCGAGTCCGTTTTCTTTTAGGGTAGAACCTGTCTCAACAATGTCTACGATTGCGTCGGAAAGGCCCAGAAGCGGCGCCAGCTCGACGGAACCTTCAATTTTTATGATTCTGACGTCCATTCCTTTGCTTTCAAAGTAATTTCTGGCGACATTCGGGTACTTTGTAGCAATGGTTTTAGAGGAATATCCGCTGAAAAAATCCCCGTCCTTCGGACCGGCAAGTGCAAATTTGCATCTGCCGAAACCAAGGTCCAGCACCTCATAAAAACCGCTTCCTTGCTCCAAAATCGTATCTTTTCCCACGACTCCCAGATCACAAGCACCGTGCTCCACATAGGTGATGACATCGGCTGCCTTGGCAAGAACCACCTCAAACCGGTTCCCGCCGACCGGCAGAATCAGTTTGCGCCCTTTCTTTCTGACGGCGGAACAGTCAAAGCCGATTTTCTCAAATAAGGCAACGGTGTCATTTTCAAGTCTACCCTTCGTAAGGGCGATTCTAAGTGGTTTCATCTTTTCCCAACCCTACCCTATGTCAGATTTATGGTCTCAATACGGTCTCCGATACAGTCCACGCGCCTGATCCCGCGCGTTTTCGCATATTCCAGCGCTTTCTCTTTTGTCTCGAAGATACTGTTCTCGCATTTCAAACCCCTTTCGATCAGTGTGGAAGCATAGTTCAGGGCTTCCATCTCAAAACCGGCCTCTCCGTGGACCAGAACTTCCGCCGGCATAACAGAATAGAGCGTACCGTGTTCCAGCATGATTTTGGAAATCGCGTCCACGTTGATCGCGAACCCAATGGCCGGCATCGGAAAGTCAAAGTAACCCAACAGATTGTCATATCTCCCGCCCAGAAGGACCGCGTCGCCGCAGTCTTCCACATAAGCACTGAAAACGATATTGGTGTAATAGTCGTTGCGCTGTACCAAGCCTAAATCGACAATCATCTTATCGCCAAGGCCGCAACGGCTCAAAGATCGGTAAAGCTCGTGCAGATATTCCAGCATTCCTCCGGATTTTTCATCGGAGCAAAATGGCTCCGCATGCGCAAACACTTCTTCCCCGCCGAAGAGGCGCGGAAGCGTGCGCATCGCCGTTACCGGCCCGGATTCTTCCAGACCATCAAGAATTCTGTTCAGGGATGCGTAATTTTTCGATTCGATAGCGCTGCGGATATCCTCACGCAGGTCATCGGAAATAGGCAGCTGCTCAGCCAACGCGCGGAAAAGTCCGGCATGACCCAGTTCGAACCGAAAATCAGGGACACATTTTCCCAGCGCCTCGATCGCCGTCACGATCACTTCAAGGTCTGCGCGCATTCCGTCCGCGCCGAGAAGCTCAATCCCGGTCTGGACCGTTTCATCACTGCGGCCCGTCAGAGCGGGATTGTTACGGTAGATGGGCTGCGTGTAAAAAAGCCTGATCGGCTTCGGCAGGCCCTGCAGCCTGGTCGCGGCCAGACGCGCGATCGGCATAGTGGAATCCGGCCGCATAACAGTCAGTCTTCCGCGGCGGTCGGACATTTTATACATGACCTCCTGTCCTATTCCGGAAAAATTCGGGTCAAATACATCATAAAACTCCAGACCGGGAGTAACCACTTCATTGAAGCCTCTGGAAGAAAAGACATCCCTCAAGGTTTTTTCCACATCCCTGCGCACCAGGCATTCTTCAAAAAGAAGGTCTTTCGTCCCCTCCGGAGTGACTTTGTTATATTTTTTCATCAAATACACCTATCAATTTTCAGTTGAACGCTTTAGTATGGTAATATAATATCACACTAAACTATTCTTTGTCAACCAAATAATGTCATCTGGCTGCTTTGCGGCAATCCGGCAAGCGCACCGGCTTCCTTGAGCGTTTCAATCACGGATTTGGAAACCTTGGAGCGGGTCTGAAGATCGTCAACAGAAATATAAGGTCCCTTTTCCTTTGCGGCCGCCAAACTGTTTGCCGCGGCTTCCCCAACACCTGAAAGAGAAGAAAACGGAAGTCGGATTTTTCCATTTTCGACCAGATATTTTTTCGCGTCGGATTGATAAAGATCGACCGGAAGAACCTCGATTCCCCGGGCAAGCATTTCGTTGATGATTTGGAAAGTAGCATAGGCGGCCTCTTCCTTTGCGCTTGCTTCCTTGCCCTTCATGCTGATTTCATTCATGCGTCTGCGGACGGCTTCCCTGCCCTTCATGACGGTGGCACCGTCAAAGTCCTCTCCGCGCACGGTAAAATAAGCGGCGTAGTACTCGACCGGTCTATGTACCTTGTACCACCCAAGGCGCAGAGTGGAAATCATATATGCCGCCGCGTGCGCTTTCGGGAACATGTACTTGATTTTCATACAGGAATCAAGATACCACTGTGGTACATTATGATCCTTCATGGCCTGAATATGTTCTTCCGTCAGAAGCTTGGAAGCCTTGCCCTTACGGGTGATCTCCATGATTTTAAACGCCATTTTCGGCTCCAGCCCTTTGAGCAGGAGGTAAGTCATGATGCTGTCTCTGGTTCCGATTACCTCCGCGATGGTGCAGGTCTTGTTTTTGATCAGGTCCTGCGCATTGCCGAGCCAGACATCCGTACCGTGTGAAAGGCCGGAAATCTGCAAAAGGTCGGAAAAGGTTTTGGGCTGGGAATCGATCAGCATTTGCCGTACAAAGCTGGTGCCGACTTCCGGCAGGGAAAACGTGCCGGTCTGGGAATCGATATCCTCCGGCTTGACGTGCAAGGCCTCTGTGGAGGTAAACAGCGACATGACCTCCGGGTCGCTCATGGAAACCTTCATAACCGGGATTCCAGTGTAATCTTCCAGATACCGGTAAATAGTAGGAACATCATGCCCGAGCTCGTCCAGCTTACAGATGGTGTCATGGATAGAGTGGAAGTCGAAATGAGTGGTGATATTATCTGATTTCTGATCGTTCGCCGGATGCTGCACCGGGCAGAAATCGTAAATCTCCATGCCCTTCGGCACGACGACCATACCGCCCGGGTGCTGACCGGTCGTACGCTTAATCCCCGTGCAGCCGAGCGCCAGACGCTGTTCCTCCGCGCGGTGCATCACTATTCCCTTTTCTTCCGCATATTTCTTTACGAAGCCGATTGCGGTTTTATCCGCTATGGTTGCAATGGTTCCGGCTTTAAAAACGTTGTCCTTGCCGAACAGCGTTTCTGTGTAGCGGTGTGCGCTGGTCTGGTATTCACCGGAAAAGTTCAGGTCGATATCCGGCGTCTTATCGCCGTCGAAGCCAAGGAAGGTCTCAAACGGAATCGTATGCCCGTCGCGGTTGTACTCCGTACCGCAGACGGGGCATTTTTTCGGGGGCAGATCGAATCCGCTGCCATAGCTGCCGTCGGTGATGAATTCGCTGTGCTTGCAATTGGGGCAGACATAATGGGGCTCCAGCGGGTTTACCTCGGAAATACCCGACATATTCGCCACAAACGAGGACCCGACGGAACCACGGGAGCCGACCAGATAGCCGTGCGCTTCCGAGTCAGCGACCAGTTTCTGTGCGGTCATATAAAGGATGGAAAAACCGTGCTTCGTGATAGAGCCGAGCTCACGGTCAAGGCGCTTCTTCACAATATCCGGCAGCGGGTCGCCGTAGGCCTCTTTCGCCCTTGTCCATGTAATACTGGTCAGCTGTTCCTCGGCACCTTCGATAAAGGGCGGATAGGTTCCCTCGGGGATCGGGCGGATTTCCTCCGTCATCTCTGAAATCAAATTTGTGTTTTTCACCACAACTTCATACGCTTTTTCTTTACCGAGATAGGCGAATTCCGCCAGCATCTCTGCAGTGGTGCGCATGTAGAGCGGCGCCTGCTCGTCGGTATCCTTGTATCCCTGACCGGCCATCAGGATTCTGCGGTAATCTCCGTCCTTCGGGTCCATAAAGTGAACGTCGCACGTTGCGACCACCGGCTTATGAAGATGCTCTCCGAGCTTTACGATCGTACGGTTGAATTCTCTCAGCTTCTCCTCATCGGAGACAAGACCCTCGCGAACCATAAAGAGATTATTCCCAATCGGTTGAATTTCAAGATAATCGTAGAAACTCGCGATTTCACACAAAGTCTCCCACGGCTGAGCGTTGAAAATCGCTCTGTAAAGTTCTCCCGCTTCACATGCACTGCCGATAATCAGGCCGTCCCTGTGCTTGATCAATTCGCTTTTGGGGATACGGGGATTTCTGTAAAAGTAATCCAGATGGGACTTGGAAATCAACTTGTACAGATTTTTCAGACCCGCTTTATTTTTGACCAGAATGATCTGGTGGTAGGATTTCATTTTTTTAGGGTCTCCGCCGGCCAGCGAGGAATTGATATCCATCACTGATTGCGCGCCGGTGTCTTCCTTCAAACGCGATAACAGCGCTATAAAAATCTTGCCCAGTACCGTTGCGTCGTCGCTCGCTCGGTGATGGTTGAACGGGTCGAGCTTTAAGTATTTGGCGACCGTGTCCAGCTTGCAGTTCTTGATATCCTTCAGCATGGAACGGCACATGGGAACAGTATCGATGTACGGGTAGGAGAAATCCATTTCGCTGCGCTGCGCCGCGATCCGGATAAACGAGGTATCAAACTCGGCGTTGTGGGCAATCAGAACGGCATCTTTTCCGCAGAAATCATAAAACGCCTGAATGGCTTCCTTCTCCAGCGGCGCGTCTTTTACCATTCCGTCCGTAATCCCGGTCAATTCCGTTATTTTTGCCGGAATCGGGATCTGCGGATTGACAAAGGTGTCGAAGCTCTCTATAATCTCGCCGTTTTTGATCCTGACCGCACCGATTTCGGTAATTTTGTCCTTGTTCGGGCTCAGGCCCGTGGTTTCGATATCGAATGAGATAAATTCGTCATCCAGCGTTTTAGAGGATTCCCCTCTGACAGCCTGTACAAGATCATTGACAAAATAAGCTTCCACCCCATAAATGACCTTAATATTGATATCTTTCTTTTTCAAGTCGTTTACCGCGTTCATGGCGTCTGGAAAAGACTGAGCCACACCGTGGTCGGTAATGGCAATGGCACTTTGCCCCCACTGAGCCGCGCGCTTGATCAGGTCCCCGACGGAATTCACGCCGTCCATGCTGGACATGTTGGTATGTAAATGTAATTCCACCCGCTTGACATCGGCTTTATCCGTTACTTTCAGCTGCTGAACCGTGCTGATGCTTTTGGCGCGCAGGACGATTTCATGGTCGTATTTGTCGTATTCCACATCGCCGCGGGCGATGACCGACATCCCCTTCGCCAGCGTATCCAACGCCTTACACTGGGAAGCCATCTCAATGATTTTCAGCGTCATAGAGCCGGTATAGTCCGTTATATTGATGGTGATGATTTTTCTTTGCCGATCTCTTGTAAGCTTTTCTTCAATCTGAAAAATCTCGCCCCAAATCGTTACGCTCCCGATATCCGGAGTCACCTTATTGATCGGAACCGGCTTCGCTTTCGACATGTGTCCGTACAGCTCGCGGGCAGTTTCCGGAATCATGCAGGGAAACAGTGTCTCGCCCGAGCGCACCTGAACCGTCCTGGGCGCTTTTACATGGTTGAGATTTGTTTCATAGGCTTCCACCTGTTCCACAATTGCTTCGCGTTTCAGCGCTTCCTGCTGCTTTTTTTTCTTTTCTATATAAGCGGGGCTTTCGCTGTCAACCGTCAGCAGTCCGTCGAATTCCACCGTCAGGCTGATTCCGAATTCCTCGTGAATCAGCTTGGAAATCAGGCGGTCAATATGACGAGAAATCAGCAAGTCCCGTCCGCCGTGCGTCAGAGAAACAATCAGCTTTCCGTTCTCGACCCTTGCGGAGGAATCCGTCAGGGTCCCGTTGATACTGGCTTCCCGGCGCTTCAGCTCCATTACCAGACTGGGGTAATAGTCAATACTGAAGGTCTCGGACGGGAAAGATGGAAAGATGCAGGCTTTGGCAAGGTTCAGCTCTTTACAGGCAACCATGCACTTTTCCACATCATAAAGCACGCGGCGCTCCACCAAAGATGGAAACGCCACGTCAGCAGTAATAATTCTGTT
>UREO01000064.1 GCA_900546895.1 uncultured Oscillospiraceae bacterium | reverse complement strand
ATAATAAATCCATTCAGTAAGAAGCCAAAAGGATTTAGGTTCATTGATATAAATGGGTTTACTCCCATCGCAGTATCATAAACAGATAAAAACGGTATTGGAAAACCAACTTTATATTCAAAATTATCTATTACTTTGAAAGGCCGCTTATTCCAAATCAAGAACTTCAATTTTATTATTCTGCTCATTCCGATAGGAAACAGAAAAATGATAGTCGCTCAGATTGGCCCGCAATTCCGTCCATAAATGCCCATTTTTCCAAGTTGCTTTGAGGTCATTTCCCATTGCTTCCGCAGAAACATCTCCGTCAAAAGCTTTATAAGTGTTGCGAAAATGTATGAGCTTATAAAGTTTTTGTAATACCGGACGCCTCACCTCTTTGTCGATTTCCTCTGCGGTATAATAATGCCGGTTAATATTCCGGCCCTCCTTGGTCTCTTCCAGCAAAGCAATGTCGTTTTTGCCCGCAAGCAGACCAACATAATAAATCTGAGGAATGCCAGGGGTGAAAAACTGAATAGCTCGGGCCATTAAATAAGCGGCATCGTTATTTCCCAGCGCGGAATAATAGGTGCAGTTGATCTGATAGATATCCAGATTATTATACGCCGCAGAACTGTATTTACGCTTGACATTTGCGCCGCGCTCATACAATGCCGAAACGGTCTGTCGCACCTCGTCGTCCGACAAAATATCCTTTACATCCACTACACCGATTCCGTCATGGGTATCCAAAGTAGTGAATTGATGACGCGGGCAGGTTTTAATCCAGTGAGCCAAATGTTCCGGATTTCCGAAATACAGTGCATGCAACACCAGCATCGGCAATACGAAATCATAAACCCAATACCCACGATCAGCCAGTTTTTTTTGGTAATGAAAATGTTCGTGAACCTCCGGCAGAATATCCGCACCGCCCGCCCGCAGAAAACCGGAGCACTCTTTCAGCAAATCATAAATCTGAGGTTCGACAAAAAAGCAGTTACTTCCCACTTTTTTCGTCGCGTAGGCGACGGCGTCAAGGCGCACCATCGAAACGCCCTGCCGCAGCAGAAAAGAAAAATTATCGCGATTGAACTTTTTTGTCGTCTCGCTGGTTACGTCAAGATCTATCTGTTCTTCACTAAATGTGCACCATGTTTTCTCCGTCGATCCATCCGCAAATTTCGCTTCCACATAAGGCGCACGAGGCTTGCGCTTATAAATAATGTCGCATTGTTCCGCTGTCGGAGCTCCCCCCGGCCAGAAATCACTGTAACGGATAAACAAGTCCTTCCAAGGAGATTCATTGTGGTTTTTTAAAAAGTCTTTATAGTAAACGCTCTGCGCGGAAATATGATTGATCATATAATCGCAGAGGAAGAAATAATCCCGAGACAGTGCGCGAATATCCTCGAATGTTCCAAACCGGGGATCAACCTCCCGATAGGTCATTGGAGAAAACCCCCGGTCACCGCTGGAGGGAAAAAACGGCAAAACGTGAATTCCTTTAACAATACCCTCAAAATAGGTCTTCAAGATATTATGGAGGTCTTTTAAATCACTCCCCATGCTGTCCGGATAAGTGATTAAAACAATTTGGTTTCTCAGACGCATTGAACATAGCTCCTTTGGGTTTCTTTTAAAAAATGTGCCGGAAGATTTGCCGCGCTTTTGTCACATGCCAACATATTCAGTACCCATGACATCCCGCGGCCATGCGAAACGAAACCAAAGGCGGCTATGTCGTTTCCCTCTTTTGCAGTTCTACATTGAGAATGGTGTGCGCCGGGACAACCTCTCCGGCTATCTGTGCAATCAAATAATCCACCGCATATTTAGCAATGCTTTCAATCGGCTGGGAAATTGTTGTAATCTGCGGATTGGTATAGCGTGCCAGACTGGTATCGTCATATCCGACCACCTTGACGTCTTCGGGAATCCGCCTGCCATTTTGCAGACAATATCGGATTACCTCGGCTGCGATGACGTCGCTGCTGGCAAAAACACCGTCCGCCTCAGGACATTCAGAAAAAACTCGTTTAATCACCTTTTGATAATTTTCCTTCTCCAGAGCATTCGTGTCAGTCTGATATAGGCGAAACGGAACCTTTTCCTGTTCGCAGGCATCTCTGAATCCATCATACCTTTTATTAGAAAGCATACTCAACTGCAGATTTCCGCTGATATGTACCAGAAAACGGCACCCTTTCTGAATTAAGTGTTCGGCTGCCAGCATCCCGCCAGCATAATTGTCGGAAGAGACAAAAGGAATTTTCTCTGAGATTTGCCGGTCAAGCGTGACAACAGGGAAATCACTGCTGGCAAAATTGCTGACATCCAATGTATGACTGCCCATAATAATGCCATCCACCTGATGTCTCCGCGACATATCGACGTACTCTCTCTCTTTTTCCTTTTCCATAAGGGAATTGCATAGGATTAACTTATAGCCTTTTGCAAACGTATAATATTCAATGTATTGGGTCAGCTGCGCAAAAAAAGGATGAGAGATGGTGGGAATGATCAAACCGATCAAATGCGACCGCTTAGAATAGAGGGAGCGCGCGACCTCATTGGGCCGGTAATTCAGCTCATCCATGGCCCGCATGACGCATTCACGCGTTTTGCGACTGACATATCCGCTCTCATTGAGTACTCGTGAAACTGTTGTGACAGAAACACCCGCATGTTTCGCCACGTCTTTGATATTCGTCTGCATGTGTTTCCTCCCGGGGTCCTTATTTAACTGCACCGTCGGTGACGCCGCCAATAATATTTTTCTGCATAACAATATAGAAGATGATAATGGGAACTATGCTCAGTACCAGCCCTGCCATCGCCAAGCCATAATCGCTGGTGTAGGTGCCAAAGAACGTATAGGTTGTCAACGGCAGAGTCCTGGATTTTTGGATCAGAACCAGCGACGGCAGCAGGAAGTCGTTCCAGAACCAAAGGACATTCAGGATAAAGGTCGTGGCGGTGATCGGTTTTAGCTGAGGGAAAACCACCTTCCAGAATATGACGAACATCGACGCTCCGTCAAGCTGAGCGGCTTCTTCCAGCGAAATGGGAAGCTGCTTGATAAAGCCGTGATACATGAATGTCGTGAGGCTGAGTCCAAATCCAAGATAAAAGAAAATCAGCGTACCCATATTGTTCAGCATGTGAAGATTTCCGTAAATGCTGACAAGGGAAACCATAACTGCCTGAAACGGGATAATCATCGCGACAATCAGCACGTAAAAGATGACGTTCGTAAATCTTGATTCAAACCGGGCAAGAAAAAAGGCCAGCATCGATGCAAAGAACATTACAACCAGCGCGCTGCAGATGGTCACGATCAAAGAATTAAGCAGCGACTGCGGGAAATTCATCGTATGAAAGGCATTAATGAAATTATCCAAAAAAACTGTTCCAGAGAACGAAAGCGGATTTTCCACAATGCTTCTTGTGTCCCGGAACGCATTCACAAGCAGCAGTATTAGGGGGAAGATAAAGAGGATAGCCAAAACAGCAAGAAGGATTCCTTTTACAATTTCAAAAAGTTTTCCGCTGATTTTCACTACAATTCCCTCCTTTTAAAGGCGTAAACCTGAATTAGCGCAATTATCCCTACAAAAATAAAGAACAGCATGGATTTTGCTCCTGCCAGACTGTAATTCTGGCTCAGAAACGCATCGTTATAAATATTGAGGGAAACCAACTCCGTTGAATTGTACGGACCGCCATTGGTAAGGGAAAGGTTCA
This sequence comes from uncultured Oscillospiraceae bacterium, assembly GCA_900546895.1. Taxonomy (GTDB): domain Bacteria; phylum Bacillota; class Clostridia; order Oscillospirales; family Acutalibacteraceae; genus Caproiciproducens. Next base: position 7,790 of record UREO01000064.1, on the reverse strand, counting down.
CATCAAACATCATAAATGCATTTTTTAAGGTCATAAAAACACAGATCGTAAAAGATGGAATCATCATCGGAATTTTGATTCGGAACAATTGCGTAAGCGAAGAGGCGCCATCAATATTGGCGGCTTCGATTACGTCACTGGGGATGTCTACCAGACCGGCAAGATAAATCAGCATCATGTATCCCGACTGCTGCCAGACTGTCACGACGACCATAGCCCAGAACGCTGTGGTTGGGCTGACAAGCCAAGAATTAGCAAATGCCTGCCACCCGGTGATCTGGCCCAAGTATAGCAGAATACGGTTGAAAACGAATTGCCAAATGAACCCTAAAAGAATGCCCCCTACCATATTGGGAACAAAAAAGATAGAACGAAGGAAATTTCTGGCTTTCATTTTAGTGTTTAACAGAAGCGCCAGCAAAAAACCGAACAAGTTCACAAGCAACACGGAGCAGGCCACATATTCAATAGTAAGCAGCATGGAATGCATGAAGCGCTGGTCTGAGAATGTGGCTATATAATTTTTAAAACCGACAAATTGGCTGATTTCCACACCATCCCAGTTGGTAAACGAAAAGAGGGCACCCATGACGAAAGGAAGCACGAGTACTACGAAAAACACAGCGAGGGGAAAAGCCGCAAACATAAAAAAAGCGGTCATTTTATTTTTAAACTTCAGGTTTTGATACAAGTCTGTCCCTCCAGTCTTTCACATGCCGCGATAAAACGGGTACCGCTGATACACTTCAGAATTTTCTGTACGCTTGCACGGTCATTCCGTCGTGCGAATCATGTGAATGAAAAACTCAGCTAAGCCAACTTGTCCGCATCCCATCCCAAACAGAAAACAGACGAGCTGGCCAAGCGCAGAGTTTACGGAATAATTATACCACGATTACTGTTTGCTTGCCCAGTAATTCTGAATATCTTTTGCCAATGCTTCTCTGTTGGCAGTGCCAGAAACATATTTCTGCATAATCGCTCCCAAAGACGAAACGCCGTCGCCGGGGTAGTAAAGATTCATCCAATTCAGAGTCTTTTCCTCATCCATATATTTGCTGATCGCCTTTGAAAGATAATCGTCAGGTGCAGCCGTGAGATCCTTGTAAGGAGAAAGGAAACCGTATTTGTTCACATAATAATCCTGACCTGTCTTGGATGTAAAGAACCAGTTCAGAAAATCAAGCGCGCCTTCCTGCTGCTCTTTGGTGGATTGGGAAATGTCGAGGCAGAAAAACTGGGAAGGGCCCACGGAAATCTGAGAATTCCCGTAGTCGGAGGGGTTGTTGCTAATTGGATATGGCATGATGCCGACCTCCCCGGACATGTTGTCCTGATTCAGCGTTGGCATTGCCCAGTCCCCCTGGAACCACAAGGCGTTTTTCCCCTGTGCAAACGCGAGTGTGTCATCGTCGTAGGTAGCCCCAAGAGGTGATTTTTTAGAGGTGTTGTACTGCAGAAGCAAGTCAAGGGTATCTAACCACCCATTGTAAAGCTTGTCGTTTACCAAGTTGGCCTTGCTGGCTTTCAAATCGGAAAGGAATTGCAAGTTGGTCTTAATGGAAGGAGACCGCGGAGCAAACATCAGATTGGTCATATGGGAGCCCAGCGACCAGTCCACGCCGGAAACCCTTGTGGGGTCTACCCCTGTAGCAGCAATTTTTTCAAGCAGCTCTTTCAGTTTATCCTGTGTATTGATAGTGCTTGGGTCAAACGTTCCCCCGACCGCTTTATCTAAGATATTCTTATTATAAAGAATCCCGAACGCCTCCTCGCAGACAGGCAGCCCGTAGATTTTTCCGTCTTCGGTGGTCATCAAATCCGTTGTACCTGCCCGGGCTTGCTTGATTAAAGGAAATTTGCTGAAATCATACAGCTTATTTTTGTAAGTGGCCGCCTCTTGAACAGCCGTAAATAAAGTAGGGGCGTTTCCGCCCGCGTACAGGGTCGTTAACTTTTGCATGCCGTTATCCAACGGAATATTGACGATTTCATACTTGCTTTGACTCGCATTATACGCGGCCAATTCCTTTTTGAAATCCTCCGAAATTTCGTCCTTGATGGTGCCTAAAAACGTAATTTGGGTTCTTGCTCCGTTGGAGCCCTGAGATTCACCTTTGCTCTTGTCTTCGCCAGAACAGGCGGTTGCAGAGACCGCTATGGCTGCTGCCAGAAGAAACGCTATCACTTTTTTCATTGAACTGTCTCCCCTTTTCACTATAGATGGTGTTTTGTTGACCTTTTGCGACACTCAGTATAGCATCACACTTTTTATATGTCAACCGTTTTCATAAAATAATATAAGATACCATTTGCAAATTCATATATTTTAAGTGTTTCACTTCTATTATTTTGTATAAGTGCCAGTATATTCTTGACTTTTTGTCTGCTTACTGTATAATAATATATGAATTTCGGTTCCATGTTTTTGCATTCTCCCACAGCTTTAACCTTTCTAACACATAGAAAATACACCATAAATGAGGAATGTCGTGTTATGAATATGAAAAAATACCATCAGGATCCTGCGGTGTCCAGCGTTGGAACTGAAAAAAACCACGCTTATTTCATTCCAGCCCCAGAAAATGTAGATTTTTTGGAATTTGAAAGGGGAAAATCTTCTTTTTTCCAAAAATTGAGTGGCAAGTGGCTTTTTCATCTTTACGAGAATATGGAAACGGTTCCCTATAACTTTTTTAATCCATCTTTTCAGCACAAAGGGTTCTCCACGATAACCGTGCCGTCTACATGGCAAACAGAGGGATTCGCTCAGAACCAATATACCAACATGCGTTATCCTTTCCCGTTTAATCCCCCTTATGTACCTGCGGAGAACTCCTGCGGTGCCTATCTGACGGATTTTGAGGTTTCACCGGACAGACAGGGCCGCAGGGCCTATTTGAATTTTGAAGGGGTTGATTCCTGCTGCTACATCTGGCTAAACGGCAGTTTTATTGGTTTTCACAAGATTTCGCACGCCATCCACGAATATGACATTACCAGGCACATTCGGACGGGCAGAAACCGCTTGGCCGTTCTCGTTTTAAAATGGTGTGACGGCTCCTATCTGGAAGATCAGGATAAATTGCGCATGTCCGGAATTTTCCGGGATGTCTACATCCTTTACCGTCCGGAGAATTTTATACGCGATTACCGTATTGCAACCCGCGTGGACGGCGAACGTGCTTTCATTGAAGCGGATGTAGAATTTGCATGCAATCCGGAACTGTTTTCCTATACGCTTTTCTCGCCGCAGGGAAATCTGCTTGCACAGGGAAAGAGCGACGAACCGAACATCAGCATTGAAGTCAAACGGCCGCAGATGTGGAATGCAGAAGCTCCGGCGCTTTACACGCTGTTTCTTACATCCTGCGGAGAAACCATCCAGGAACACATCGGTATCCGGACGGTGTCCGTAGAAAACGGCGTTGTTCTGTTAAACGGAAAACCCATCAAAATAAAAGGAGTCAACAGACACGACAGCGATCCGTTTGACGGATACGCCGTCACGCGCAAAGACTTGATGCGGGACCTGCTTATGATGAAACGCCATAACATCAACGCGGTCCGGACCAGCCATTACCCGAACGCGCCCGAATTTCTTCAAATGTGCGACCGGCTGGGCTTTTATGTAATTGCAGAGGCCGATTTGGAAGCTCACGGGCAGGAAACGATCTACAAGCCGAGCAAAAAAGATCTGTGCTTTTTTGCGGAGAATCCTGTTTGGCGCCAACCCATACTGGAACGCGTGCAGAAACTGGTAACGCGGGATAGAAACCGTCCGAGTATCCTTTTCTGGTCACTCGGAAACGAGTCCGGTTACGGTGCAAACATGGAAGCAGCCGCCAAATGGGTGCACAGCTATGATCCCTCCCGTTTGGTGCATTACGAACATATAGCACATATTCCCCCGCATTTTCAACCGGATTTTTCTTTGTTGGATGTAGCAAGCCGCATGTATCCCTCCACGGGCGATATTGACGCTTATTTTCAGAACAATCCCCGCAAGCCTCTGTTGCTGTGCGAATTTTGTCATGCTATGGGAAACGGACCGGGGGATTTGGAAGATTACTTTGAATTGATCTACCGCTATCCCGGACTTGCAGGCGGCTGCGTTTGGGAATGGTGTGACCACGCTGTACCGGACGGACAAGCCGCTAACGGAACGACTCGTTATTTGTATGGCGGTGATTTTTTTGATAATCCGAATGATGGCAATTTTTGTCTGGACGGTCTGGTAACGCCCGACCGCAAACCGTCTACCGGGCTGTTGGAGTATAAAAACGTGCTGCGTCCCGTTCGTGCGCAGCAGCTGTCAACCGAAACAGGGGAATATTTGTTTACAAACTGTCTGGATTTTCTGGACACAAGCGAAGCAGTAAAGGTCATCTATGAAATAACCAGCGACGGTATTGTGATGGAAGAAAAATCGCTTCCTACGCTGGCTATTCCGCCTCACTCCGCACAGTCCGTCTTTATACTTCCTAAAAAGACATATTCCGGAGCTGTTTTTATTCGTTTTCGCTATCTGCAGAAAAAAGCAACGCCGGCGGTCGCGGAAAATGAGGAGCTTGGATTCGACCAATTCCCGCTTTCCGCCAAACCATTTGCTTTCCAGCCGGTTTCGAAAGGTTTACGGAAAACGGAAACACCGCAGTACCGGGAAACAGACACTCAGATCTTAATTCACGGAGAACATTTTGCATATACCTTCAGCAAAACAAGCGGTTTGTTTTCACGGCTGGAGGTCAACGGCCGCTCTTTGCTGAATGCACCCATGCAGTTTAACCTTTGGCGGGCGCCGACGGATAACGACCAATTTGTCAAAGACAGTTGGCTGGAAGCTGGATTTGACTGTGCGGAGCCTTTCGTATATGATGTAAAAACTACTTGCCGGCCCGTCAGCGTCTTAATCGAGACGACGACCGATCTTATCCCGGTATTCCGTCAGCGTATCCTGCTGATTTCCTCGAGCTTCGAGATTTTTGCGACCGGCAGAGTGCGTGTGACTATGAGGGGCAAGAAAAATCCGGTATTTCCCAATCTTCCCAGATTCGGTATCCGGATGTTTTTGCCTGAAAAGTTTAAGACGCTGCGCTATTTCGGCTATGGCCCGTACGAAAGCTATGCGGATAAACACCGCGCGTCTTATATCGGCCTTTTTGAAAGCACGGTGAATGATGAATTTGTCGATTATATCAAACCGCAGGAAAACGGGTCCCACTGCGGTTGTGTGTTTGTAAACCTTGCCGGCGGCCAAGACTCCATTACCGTCCGTTCAAACAAGATGTTCAGCTTCAACGCTTCTCAGTATACTCAGGAAGAACTGACCAAAAAGCGCCACAATTTTGAACTGGAGGAATCTGACGGAACGGTTCTATGTTTGGATTATAAACAAAGCGGCATCGGTTCTAACAGCTGCGGCCCGAAACTTCTTAGGCAGTATCAACTGAAAGAAACACGTTTTTCCTGGTCGTTTGAGATCGATCCGACAGAATCAGAAAGGAAATCAATATGAAAGATTTTATTAGGAGCGCAGCAGAAATCCGGCCCTCCCCCCGCCAAATTGCCTGGCAGAAAATGGAGTTTTACGCATTTATCCATTTTGGGCTGAACACATTTACCAATCAGGAATGGGGGCTGGGCGTAGAGGACCCTCTCATCTTCAACCCTTCGGAACTGGACGCCTCCCAATGGATTGAAGCCTGCAAATTGGCCGGTATGAAGGGGGTTATTCTGACCTGTAAGCACCACGACGGATTTTGCCTTTGGCCGAGCAAATTTACCGACTATTCCGTAAAGAGCAGCCCTTGGAAAAATGGAAAAGGCGATCTTGTACGGGAGGTAGCGGACGCCTGCCGCGCCGCGGGATTGAAATTTGGCGTCTATCTTTCCCCTTGGGACAGGCACGAAAGCAGTTACGGTGACTCTGAACGTTATAACCGCTATTTTATCAGTCAACTGAAAGAGTTGCTGACTCAATATGGGCCTGTCTTCAGCGTATGGTTCGACGGGGCGTGCGGAGAAGGACCAAACGGTAAGCGGCAGGCATACGATTGGGACCGTTATTTCTCTGTTATCCGCGAATTACAGCCGGACGCCGTTATCGCCGTATGCGGACCGGATGTCCGCTGGTGCGGCAATGAAGCCGGCCATTGCCGCTCAAATGAGTGGAGCGTCGTGCCCGAACAATTGCTGAACATTGAACAGATACAGGAAAATTCACAGAAAATGGATGATGCGCAGTTTCGTACCCTTGTAAGAAGTTCGGACGAAGATCTGGGAAGCCGTAAGGTAATCAAGAAAACAGAACGTCTGGTCTGGTATCCGGCAGAGGTGAATACGTCGATCCGGCCGGGCTGGTTCTATCACCCGGAGAAAGACAATCAGGTGAAATCGCTCAAGGCACTGTTGACAGTCTACTACCAATCGGTCGGTGGAAACTCAACATTCTTGTTGAATATTCCGCCGGATACCCGAGGGCTTATTCATGATACAGATGTGGCCAGACTTCGGGGACTTGGCGCTTCTCTTCGCGCTACCTTCCAGTCCAATCTTACGGAAGGTTCTCTCGTTACTGCGTCCGAAACTTTTGGGGATTACTTCGCACCGCAGCAGGTATTGGAACCGGGTGATTCCTCCTACTGGCGGCCCAATGATGGAACGGAAGCAGCTGAGCTAACGATCCGGTTCCTCTCTGTTCAATCGCTTAATATGATGGTGTTGATGGAGCACATTGCCTCCGGACAGCGGGTGGAATCATTCTCTTTGGAGTATGAAGATCAATCCGGCTGGAGGCCGTTTTTCCGCGGGGGTGTGATTGGTTATAAAAAGATCTGCCGGTTTAATACGATACGCACTCGGGCAATTCGGCTGAAAATCGAGCAATCCAGATGGTATCCCACACTTTCTTTTATCGGTGCATTTTACAGTAACGACATCTGTCTTGAACAGAATTGATTCCGCCAATTAAAATGTTTCGAAAACGGAGGGATAGTATGCAGAAGCAGTTACACTGGGAGAAGTCCTTAATCTGCTGCTGTTTTGCGGTGTCCTCCACAAAGGAAAGATCATAGGCAGCAAGAAATGGAATCGTGTCAACCCGTGAAATGAGCGGTTCAATTAAGTTTGAAATGCGGATGTACTTTGCCTGAATTCTTTATATAAAAAGCTGCAAACCCTGATTCTGACTGGGTTTGCAGCGTCTATAGATTCTTGTGGAATCCTCAAAATTTCGTTTATTTTACAATGGGTAAAACGACTCAAAATGCCGTGTTCTTTGGACGTGTCGGTTCAAATCCGATCACCGGCACCATCTTTTGGCTCCCCAAACTCTCTTTTTAAGCGGGTTTGGGGTTTTTTAAAAGTCAAGGAAAGAAGAACTGCACGCCTTGACATTAGGCGAACATTTCCTTTATCATCACTTTATTGCAAACGGTTTTCATTTGCATATTATTGTTTTAAACCAATTCATAGGATTTTGAGCAACACCGTTGACCCGGATTTCAAAATGTAAGTGCGGTCCGGTTGCCTGACCTGAAGAACCAACATATGCAATAACCTGTCCCTTTTTCACACTCGTTCCAACACGGACATGTCCCCGGCTGCGCAAGCATACACTGCACAAGGAGACAAAATAAAAGTGTAACACTGAATTTGCCCCCTGTCGTAGGATTTTGAAACTATGGCAGGGGGCAAGTCTTATTCCTTATTCCGTGATTCGGTGCAAAACGAATTCAGATATCATACAAATTTCAGTGGGAATTTGATTCTCATTTGGCAGTCTTATT
>UREO01000063.1 GCA_900546895.1 uncultured Oscillospiraceae bacterium | reverse complement strand
AATGCCGTTTCATTTCAAGGGAAAGGTTAAAATCGCGCACAAGACCGGCGAGGACGGCGGCATTACCCACGACGTCGGAATCGTCTTTGCACCCCAGCCCTTTGTGGCGTGCTTCTGCTCCAACGAAACGGACGTTCCGCTCTTTGAAAGGGCAATTCAGGACATCACCAAGCTGCTGTACGACCTGCAGCCCGAGCACTGATTTTCAGGCCAAAAACGGGTTTTTAGGCAGATTTTATAACAAAGCTGTAATGAATTTCCGCCCGTTATCGGCGTCATTTTTCCCCCTTTTTGCCTTTACAAAAATGCTTCACAGTGATATGATTATTAATATATGAATTTTTTTACTTAAGAAATTGCATTACTTGCAGTATTTCAGTTGATTGTGCAACAAATTTACTTTCTTCCCCGCCGAAGGCGGGGAAGAAAGTGTTTCGTCTCGCAAACCGAAATGGAATTGCTGTAGAATTATGATGAAATGCCAAAGGAGGCCCTTTCTTGAAAATAAAGGAAATAGAGATCGGCGAGATTTTTATCCCGCTGGCAACTCCCTTCAAAACCGCTCTTCGCACAGTGGAAAACGTGGAGGACATCGTCGTCAAAATTACCGCCGATACCGGGGAAGTCGGATACGGCGAAGCGCCCCCGACCGCGGTGATTACCGGCGATACGAAAGGCTCCGTTGTCTGCGCCGTCCGCGATTTTATCCGTCCGGCCATTCTGGGCATGGAAATCGAAAATCTGGACGGAATCATGGAGAAGCTCCACTCCTGTATCCAGAAAAACACCAGCGCCAAGGCCTGTGTGGACATGGCGCTTTACGACCTGTACGGAAAGCGCTATAAAGCGCCGCTCTACCGGCTTCTGGGCGGGTACCGCACAGAGCTGGAAACCGACCTGACCATCAGCGTCAACCCGATCGACGAGATGGTGCGCGACAGCGTGGACGCGGTAAAGCGCGGCTACCGCATTTTAAAGACGAAGGTCGGTAAGGAAGGCGTAAAGGATATTGAACGCATCGCCGCCATCCGCGAAGCGGTGGGCAAAGACGTGAAAATCCGCGTGGACGCGAACCAGGGCTGGACCGCCAAGGAAGCCGTCCGCATCCTGACGGCGATGGAGAACCGCGGGCTGGACATCGAGCTGTGCGAGCAGCCGGTGAAGGCGCACGACCTCAACGGAATGCGCGCCGTGACGCAGTCGGTTTCTACTCCTATTCTGGCGGACGAAAGCGTGTTTTCCGCCGAGGACGCGGTGGAGATCATCCGCACGGGCGCGGCGGACCTGATCAATATCAAGCTGATGAAAACCGGGGGCATTTACGGCGCTTTGAAAATCTGCGCGATCGCGGAGACCTACGGCGTGGAGTGCATGATCGGCTGCATGCTGGAAAGCAAGCTGGCTGTCAGCGCGGCGGCGCACCTTGCTGCGGCGAAGGGCATTATCACCCGCGCCGATCTGGACGGTCCGTCCCTGTGCAAAACCGACCCGTTTGAAGGCGGCCCGGATTTTCTGAAAAACCGGATCGTCATGAACGATCTTCCCGGTATTGGAATTCAGACCGTTCCCGCATTCAAAGAGGGCGGTAATAAGGCACCAGCCGTCCTTTTATCATAACAGGCACCCTTACAGAAATTCTGTTTCCGTTTGCGAGACAAAACGCAGCTTTATTGCAGAATCAACTGGAAATGCTGCTAGGGTACATCATTTAGAGAGAAAAGAGGATAAACGATGAAAAAGCTGTTATCAATGTTGCTGTGCGCCGCAATGCTGCTCGGCACGCTGGCGGGATGCGGCCAAAAAGCCGAGGGCTCGTCCGAAAACTTTCGCAAGCTCTATTCCAATGAATACAAAACCTTGAATTACCTGACCACCGGTGATCAGGAAGATCAGAAGGTCGCTGCCAACTGTGTGGACGGCCTGATTGAGTATGACAAGTACGGCGTCGTGCAGCCCGGCCTTGCGGAAACATGGGAAACCAGCGATGACCAGCTCACCTGGACCTTCCACCTGCGCAAGGGCGTAAAATGGGTGGACAGCACCGGCAAGGAGGTCGCCGACGTAAAGGCGCAGGATTTCGTGGACGCCGCCCAGTATCTTCTGACGGACACCTATCAATCGGAAACCGCGAATATTTTTTACAGTGTGGTCAAAAACGCGGAGGACTACTATAATAAGAAGATCACGGACTTTTCCCAGGTCGGCGTGAAAGCAACGGACGACAGCACACTGGTTTACACGCTGAACAAGCCCACCCCTTATTTTCTTTCCATGCTGGTCTACGTCTGTTTTATGCCGGCAAACGGTGATTTTTTGAAAGAAAAGGGCACTAATTTCGGAACAGACAACACCAGTATTCTTTACAACGGAGCCTACATCCTTTCCACCTATGAGCCGCAGGTATCCCATGTTTTCACTAAGAACGATAAATATTGGGATAAAGACAAGGTCTACATCGGCACCATTACCGAAACCTATAATAAGGAAAAGAATACGCTCGCGCCGGAAATGTATCAGCGCGGCGAAATTGATCAGGCGTTTATCTCCTCCGACATTCTCGACGAGTGGATGAAGGACGATTCCACCAAGAATCTGGTCAGCCCGAGCCGCAGCCAGTGCTATTCCTACTTCTACGCCTTCAACTTCAACCCGAAGTTCGACGCGCAGTACGAGCCGGACAACTGGACCAAGGCCGTCAACAACGAGGATTTCCGCAAATCTGTCTTCTACGGCCTTGACCGCATCAAGGCACTTGCCGTCGCGGAGCCGTACAATCCGGATAAACAGCTTCTGAACACGGTCACCCCGCCCTCCCTGGTCGATCTGGACGGTACGGACTACACCAATATCGGTGATCTGAAAGCGATTACCGCCCGCGATTCCTTCCAGGAGGACGAAGCCAAAAAGTACGCCGAAAAGGCAAAGACGGAGCTGAAGGCCGCGGGCGCGACCCTGCCGGTCAAGATTTTGATGCCGTACAATCCGACCACCGCCAACTGGGATAAAGAGTGCCAGGTGGTCGAGCAGCAGCTCGAGGGCCTGCTCGGCAAGGATTACATCGACATTATCCCCCAAGCCGGCCCGTCGACCGGGTTCCTTTCCGCTACGCGCCGCGCGGGCAAATACGCGCTGATGAAGGTCAACTTCGGCCCCGACTACGCCGACCCGCAGACCTTTACCGACCCGTTCCAGCCGAACGACGCAAACGGTGAGGGCGGCGGCAACTACAACTGGCCCGAAAAGGTGCAGGGTTACACCGACGCCGACGGCAACAAGACCTACACCAACCTGTATAATGCCGCGATTGCGGAATCCACTGATCTCGACAAGCGCTACAACGCGTTTGCCAAGGCGGAAGCCTTCCTTATCAACAACGCGTTCGTCATTCCCTACGGCCTGAACACCGACGGATACCAGGTCACCAGGAGAAACGAATTCGATTACCAGTACGCTCCGTTCGGCGTTTCCATCCTTCGCTACAAGGGGCAGCATCTGCTTGAAAAGCCCATGAGCATGGATGAATTTTACGCCGCGGAAAAGAAATGGAACGAAGAGCGCGCGGCCGCGCTTGCCAAAGCAAAGAAATAAGGCGGGCAGTCCTAAAGGATAAACGAAAGAATAATGGCTCCGTTGAAGTGCTGCGGAGCCATTATTCCTATTTTTGATCGATAGGATATGAGAATGGGCATTCCGGGGAACGGCTATTCTCATATCCTGCCGCAAAGGAGCATTGCCATGTTAAAATACACAGCCAAACGGCTGGCACAGTCCCTGATTACCCTGTTTATCATCATCACCATCGTGTTTTCTCTGATGAGGCTGATGCCGATCGAGGGGTACTTCCAGAATTTCGATAAGCTGGATAAAAACCAGATTCACACCGCCCTGCAGAGCATGGGACTTCTGGACCCGCTGCCGATCCAGCTCAAGAACTTCTACATCCAGATTTTCCACGGCAGTCTGGGCAATTCGCTGATCTACCGCCCCAACGTGCCGGTCATGGAGATCATTGCGTCGAAAGCGCCGGTATCCATCTATATGGGTCTCGCCTCTATGGCGATCGCCCTTTTGCTGGGCCTTCCGCTCGGCACCGCCATGGCGCGCAGCAAAAGCGGCTTCTGGGATAAATTCGGCACCGCGTTCATCGTATTCATCACCGCCGTACCCGCCGCCGTCTACTACCTTCTGGTACAGTTATACTTTACCGACTGGCTCGGCCTGCCGATCCTGTTCAGCGCCGCGAACCCGGTCAGCTGGATTTTGCCGACCGTGTCGCTGTCGCTCGGCAACATCGCCTATTACGCCATGTGGCTCAGGCGGTACATGGTCGACGAGCTGAACAAGGATTACATACGGCTTGCGCGCGCGAAGGGTGTGGACAGCAAATCCATTATGAGGAACCATGTGTTCCGCAACGCGTTCGTACCGATGGTGCAGTATCTTCCGACCTCCCTGCTGTACACCATCGCCGGTTCCATCTATATTGAATCTCTGTATTCGGTTCCCGGCATGGGCGGCCTTCTGGTCAACGTCATCCAGCGCCAGGACAACAACATGGTGCAGGCGCTGGTGCTGATCTACTCCGCGGTGGGCATTGTGGGCCTGCTGCTCGGCGATATCCTGATGAACCTGATGGACCCGCGTATCAGCTTTGTGAAAAAGGGAGGTGCGCGGTAATGGCTCTCAGACACAAAAAATCCGCCGCTGTGGAAACCAGCATCAACCGGTCCCTCAAAGAGCTGAGCGACGACGAGCTGTTCACCTTTGCGGGCTTTGACGAGGCCGCCGCGGAGCGCACCGGTTACTCGGACTACTCTTACTGGCGCTCCACCTTTCAGGTTTTTCTAAAAAACAAAGTTGCTCTGTCCCTGCTGATTTTAATGGGAGCCGTCCTCCTATTCACCTTTATCCAGCCGATGATCCCCGGCCAGCGCTCCGCGACGGAAATTTTCAACGGCGCAAACGGCTTGCAGCTTAGAAACCTGCAGCCCGGCGGGGAATTCTGGTTCGGCACCAACTCCATCGGGCAGGATTTGTGGAGCCGCGTCTGGAGCGGCACACGCACCTCGCTGCTAATCGGCTTCGCCGTCGCGCTCAGCGAGGCGGTGCTCGGCATCCTGATGGGCGTTCTCTGGGGCTACGTGCGCAAGCTTGACCGGTTATTCACCGAAATTTACAACGTGCTGGACAATATTCCCCAGACCGTCGTCCTGATTTTGTTCTCCTATATTATGCGGCCCAGCATCTCGACGCTGGTGTTCGCCATGTGCCTGACCGGCTGGCTGGACATGGCGCGCTTTATCCGCAACCAGATTCTGATTATCCGCGACCGGGACTACAATCTGGCTTCCCGCTGTCTGGGCACGCCGACGCGCCGCATTATCCTGAAGAACCTGCTGCCGTACCTCGTATCCGTCATTATGCTGCGCATGGCGCTGGCGATTCCCGCCGCCATCGGCAACGAGGTGTTCCTCACCTATATCGGGCTGGGGCTTCCGGTGAGCATCCCGTCGCTCGGCAACCTCATCAACGAGGGCCGCGTACTGATGACCTCCCCCGCGCTGCGGTACCAGCTGTTTTTCCCCGCGATCGCGCTTTCCGTCGTCACGATTTCGTTTTATATCATCGGCAATGCGTTCGCGGACGCGTCCGACCCGAAAAACCATGTTTAAGGAGGCTGAAGAATGGAACAGGAAGTGATTCTTTCCGTAAAAGACCTGGAAGTAAAATTTAATCTTCGCGGAAGCATTCTTCACGCAATCCGCGGTATATCGCTCGATCTTTATAAAAGGGAAAGCCTTGCGATCGTGGGGGAATCCGGGTCCGGCAAGTCCGTCCTCGTCAAGACCTTTATGGGCCTTCTGGACGCGAACGGCACGATTACAAACGGAGAAATCTTTTATGACGGCAAGGACCTGAGCAAGCTGAAAACCGAAAAGGAATGGCTCGGGGTACGCGGCAAAGAAATCGCCATGGTACTGCAGGACCCGATGACCAGCCTGAACCCGCTCAAGACCATCGGCTACCAGATCTGCGAGGCGATCGAGCTGCATCAGGGGCTGAAAGGGGCCGAAGCGAAAGCGGCGGCGGCTTCCATTCTGGAGGACGTCGGCATTTTCGACGCCCGAAACAGGATGCGCCAGTATCCCCATGAATTTTCCGGCGGGATGCGCCAGCGCGTGGTCATCGCCATCGCCGTCGCGTGCAAGCCGAAAATCCTGATCTGCGACGAGCCGACCACCGCGCTGGACGTAACCATTCAGGCGCAGATTCTGAAGCTGCTCAAGGATTTAAAGGACAAATACGATCTGACGACGATTTATATCACCCATGACCTGGGCGTGGTCGCCAACGTGGCCGACCGCATCGCGGTCATGTATGCGGGCGATATCGTGGAAATCGGGAAATGCGAGGAAGTGTTCTACAATCCCCGCCACCCGTACACCTGGGCGCTGCTCTCGTCCCTGCCGCAGCTCGGCGTCAAGGGCGAAAACCTGTACTCCATCAAGGGCGCCCCGCCGAACCTGTTCACGCACATTGAGGGCGACGCGTTCGCGCCGCGCAACCCGCGCGCGCTGAAAATCGACTTTGTCAAGCGTCCGCCCTATTTTGACGTAAGCCCTACCCACAAAGCGCGCACCTGGCTGCTGGACCCGCGCGCGCCCAGGGTGGACCCGCCGGAGATCATCCGGAATCTGCACCGGGAGGTGAGCGGCCATGCCTGAGAAAAAGACGCCGCTGCTGGAAGTAAAGGACCTTACCGTTACTTTCGGCACCAGAAAGCAGAAGTTTGTCGCGGTGGACGGCGTGAGCTTTTCGATTCAGGAAGGCGAAACCTTCGGGCTGGTGGGGGAATCCGGTTCCGGAAAAACGACCATCGGGCGCTCAATTATCCGGATTAACCCCACCTCCGGCGGCGAAATCCTGTATAAAGGCCAAAAAATAAACGGCCCGATTTCACGGGAGCTTGACCGCGAGCTGACACGCCGCATCCAGATGATTTTTCAGGACCCGATGGCGAGCCTGAACGAGCGCGCCAAGGTGGACTATATCGTCTCAGAGGGTCTTTACAACTGCGGAAGGCACCTGAGCGAAAAGGAGCGGCGGGAGGAGGTCGACCGTGCGCTGACCGACGTGGGCCTGCTGCCCGAATTCGCCAGCCGGTTCCCGCACGAATTTTCCGGCGGACAGCGGCAGCGCATCGGCATTGCGCGCGCGCTGATCATGCAGCCGGATTTCATCATTGCCGACGAACCCATCAGCGCGCTCGACGTTTCCATCCGTGCGCAAGTGCTGAACCTGCTTGCCGAGCTGCAGAAAAAGCGCGGCCTGACCTATCTGTTTATCGCGCACGACCTTTCCGTCGTCCGCTTTATCTCCGACCGCATTGCGGTCATCCACAAGGGCGTGCTGGTGGAGCTGGCCGAAACCGAGCAGCTGTTCGCCCGCCCGCTGCATCCTTACACCCGCGTGCTGCTTTCCGCAATTCCGCTGCCCGACCCGGCCGCGGAAAAGAACAAGCAGCTTCTGGTGTACGACCCCGAAATGCACGATTACTCGGTTGACAAACCGGCTTGGTGCGAAATGGAGCCCGGCCATTTTGTACTGGCAAACGAGCCCGAGCTGCAAGAGTACCGGAAAATATTGGAGGGATAACATGTTTACGCCAAAACCACTGTTCCCGGGCGCGCGCGTCGCGCTGATCGCCCCGGCCGGCCCGGTTCCCCCGGAGCGCTTCGGCCCGGCAGTCCGGGCGGTGGAAGAGCTTTCCTTAAAACCCGTCATTTTTGAAAGCTGCCGCAGGGCGCACGGCTACCTGGCCGGGGACGACCTGCTTCGCGCCAACGACGTCAACGCGGCGTTCGCGGACAGGGAAATCGACGGCATCCTCTGCATCCGCGGGGGCTACGGCGCGCAGCGCCTGATGAATCAGATCGACTGGAACAGCATCCGCAGGCATCCCAAATTTTTCTGCGGCTACAGCGATATCACTTCTTTGCACATTGTGCTGAACCAGCAGTGCTGCATGGTCACCTACCACACCCCCATGCCCGCCACGGAATGGTACCGGGGCATGGACGAGTACACAACAGACAGCCTGAAAAAGGCACTGTTTGGCGGAAAAACCGGCGAGCTGCGCAATCCTGACCACATGCCGGTTCAAACGCTGGTCGGCGGATGCGCAAAGGGAATCCTGACCGGCGGCAACCTGTCGCTTGTGTCGTCGTCGCTCGGCACCTGCTATGAAATCAACACCAAAGATAAAATCTTGTTTCTTGAGGACGTGGGCGAGGAGCCGTACCGGATAGACGGAATGCTGAACCACCTGAAAATGGCCGGAAAATTCCGCGACTGCGCCGGGATCCTTCTCGGCTCCTTCACCGACTGCGCAGCGGAGGACCCGCAGAAATCACTGACGCTGCAGCAGGTTTTTGAAGAGCTGCTCGTGCCGGAGCACAAGCCCGCCCTGATGAATCTGGCCTGCGGGCACAGCCTTCCCAGCATGAGCCTGCCGCTGGGAAAGGAAATCGAAATGAATTCCATCTCCGGAAAAATCACGGTATTGGAGGGATGATATGAAACGGGATGAACTGCGTGATTACGCGGAAAACGAAATTCAGGACATCAACGCGAAGGTTTCGCTTCTGGTATACGACTTCGATCAGGACGAAACGCTGCTCTCCTTTCATGAGAAAGACCGGGTGGTTTCGGCCAGCACCATCAAAACGCCCATCCTCCTGACGGCGCTGGACATGGTGCAGAGCGAAAAGCTGTCTTTCGGGCAGATCCTCCGCCTGCCCGGGGAAGAAATTCTAAACGACACCGAGGTGTTCGACCGCGGCGTGCGGGAATACCCGCTGGAGGAGCTTCTCACCTGGATAATCATCAACAGCGACAACACTGCCACCAACGTGCTGATCGAATTCCTGGGCATGGACGCCGTAAACGCCTACTGTC
Source organism: uncultured Oscillospiraceae bacterium (assembly GCA_900546895.1). Classification (GTDB taxonomy): domain Bacteria; phylum Bacillota; class Clostridia; order Oscillospirales; family Acutalibacteraceae; genus Caproiciproducens. Next base: position 2,742 of record UREO01000063.1, on the reverse strand, counting down.
AAAGACTGGGGCTGAAAGCCACCGTTCTCGAACGGAAAATGCTCGACTGGGAGGCAATCAAACAGGGCCTCAACAATTACACCAGCGCGCAGGACCAGCTGACCGTGTTTCAAAGCCTGCGCTGCGCTTCAATCCTGACGCCGGAGCTTTGCCGTTACGCGCTGGGGATTCTGGAACGCCAGCGCGATTTCAGCATGGCGCTGCGGTACATTGCCGACCGGGACTTCTCCGCCGCGCACAAAACCGGCGGGCTGAATTATCTGAATCACGACACAGGCATCTTTTCCCTGCCCGGCCACGAATATTATTTCGGATGCTTTGTCACCGACTCCACGGACGACACGGATGAAAATCCACTGTCCAAAAAGCTGATCGGCAGACTTTCCCGCAAGGTCTACGATTATTATAAAGAGGGATGACATGGAATACGCACTGATTAAAGACGCCGTCGTGCCGCTCATGGAGCTGCCGGACTGCAAAAGCGAGCTGACTGACGAAGCGCTCTGCGGCATGACGGTGGAAATTCTGGAACGGCGGGACGGCTGGGCGCGTATGCGCACGCACTACCGCTACGAGGGCTGGGCGGTTGAGGCGTCGCTGTGCTTTGGGGAAAGCTTTTTCCGGGACTGGCACGCCGCCTCTAAAAAAACAGTCCTGCAGGCTTACGCCGATGTGCTTGACGAGCCGAAGGTGCAGGGGCATCCGGTGGGCTCACTGACCCGCGGCGGTCTGCTGAGCCCCGTGGGACAGCCGGAGGACGGCTGGCAGCGCGTCCGCTTCTGCGACGGACGGGAGGGCTTTACCTGGGGCGCGTTCCTCGGGGAACAGATCACGTCGTGGGACAAAAAAGAGGAGCCTGCTCTGCGGAAAGCACTGGTAAACACCGCGCTCGGCTATTTCGGCACACAGTACCGCTGGGGCGGAAAAACGCCGCTCGGCATCGACTGCAGCGGCCTGTGCTCCATGGTGTATCTGATGAACGGGGTGCTGATCTGCCGCGACGCGCACATTCTGCCGGAATTCGCAATGCGTGAAATCCCCTTCAAGGATATCAAAGAAGGCGACCTGCTGTTTTTTCCCGGGCACGTCGCCATGTACCTCGGCGACAGCCGGTACATCCACGCGACGGCGAGCAACAACTGCCACGGGGTCGTCATCAACAGCCTCGATCCTAAGGCCCCGGATTACCGGGCCGACCTGCCCGAAAAGCTGCTTTGTGCGGGCAGCATCTTCTGAAAAAATAACCGCCCCGCTGCACAATACAGCGGGGCGGTTTTCCGTATCCCGGAAAAAACGCTTCTACTCGTGAATAAAGGCCCTGTACCGTTCCTGTAGAACGGACAAGGCCTTTTGTGTTTTTCGTCAATCCTCACGCGGAACCGGGTTGGCCGAATACAGCAGCTTCAGCATCTCCGGGTCGGCAACGCCGGTGACCACGAGCCCGTTCAGCAGCTGGAAATCCTTCACGCTCTGCTCGGTGCCCTCGGCGAATTCGCCGGTCGGGGTCACAAACATATAGCCGAGCTCCTTCAGCCGGTTCTGCATCTTCAGTACCTCATCATTTTTATCGCCTTTTTTCAGCGTAAGATTTGTATTTCCCGGCACCGTGGAAGAAGCGGAGGAAGAGGAACTGCTCTGATTGCCCTTAGAGGGCTGGGACGTCGTGCCGGGGGAAGACGGGCTGGAAGAAGCGGGTGGCGCACTGGAAGCCTCCGTACCTTCAAGAAGCTCCGGATAAACGGTTCCGGCCATGAAGCTGACCGCCTCGATCATCCCCCTGCCCTGCAGGAGCATCCGGTTCGAATCCATTTCGTAGACCCGACCCTCCCTGACCGCGTCGAGCTTTTTGTATTCCTCGGACGCCGCCAGCTTTGCCTTTAAACCGGTCGGGCAGAATATGTATTTCGGATCGGCCAGCAGCAGGGCGCTGGCGGAAAGCTTGTTTCCCGTACCGTCGGAAGCGGCGTTGACCAGCCCCGCGGATTCAATGAGCTGGCCCTCCAGAGTATTGCCGGTAACGGCCCCGCCCTGTGTGTCGTAAAGATACGCGACGGTGGTCGGCGTATCGCTGGAGGGGATAATGCGGCTGATATCGTCAATGGTAAGGAAAATCCCCTGAGAAATTTTCTTGCCCTTTTCGTAACCGGCTTTTGCGCCCTTCATGGCCGCGCCGACCTGGGAATAAAGCCTGTCCAGATCTTCTCTGCCGGTCGCTCTCGCGACGGTAAGCACCGCGATCCCCTCTTTGTTCAGCGCGGACAACTGTTCGTCGGTGGGCTTGGTGTCGGTAAATACCAGCTGCGCCCCAAGGTCCTTGATTTTCTGCGCGTCGTCCAAAGTCACGTCCGGCAAAACAGAAAGGTCGCTCTGTGTGCACTGCGCACTCTTCGCCTTCAGCTGGGCTTCGTACCCGATCGCAAGAATCACGTCGGCAATGTTCGGAGAAAGCACCGCGACCCCCGCCGGTTCCTCACCGATGGTGACGTTCCCGATGGTTACCGGAAAATCTTTGGTTCCGGCACCGGAAGAGATATCGTTTTTCGGTCCGCAGGCCGCAAGAGCCCCCGCGGCAATGACAATACACAGAAATACCGCCGTTATTTTTTTCAGCATAGTATGCTCCTTTCCGTTTCTTATGAAATCTCCTGCCCGCGCCTGATGCGCGCTTCCGCATCGTCGATATACTGTCTGGCACCTGTCTCTTATACACATCTCCGAGCCCACGAGACATGCGCAGATCTC
>UREO01000062.1 GCA_900546895.1 uncultured Oscillospiraceae bacterium | reverse complement strand
ATGATATTGTTACTCTCACCGGTCCGACGGGCCCGGCAGGACCTACTGGAGATACGGGTCCGACTGGCCCAACAGGCCCAACGGGTGCGGCAAGCACTGTAACCGGCCCGACAGGAGCAACCGGAGATACCGGCCCTACCGGCCCCACGGGAGACACGGGCCCAATAGGTGCGGCAAGCACCGTGACTGGTCCGACAGGCCCGACAGGAGCCACCGGTCCAACAGGTCCGACTGGAGATACCGGCCCGGTTGCCGGAGCGGCGATTATCCCCTTTGCATCGGGATTGCCGGTTGCCCTGACATCTGTTTTAGGCGGTCTTGCCGGATTGCCCGGATTTGTTGGCTTTGGGACTTCCGCTCAGGGTGTGGATGTGCTTGGCGCGACGATTGACCTGACGGGCGGTCCGGGCATCGGAATCAACGAGGCGTTTTCAGTTCCGCGTGACGGTACGATCACTTCCGTTGCGGCCTTCTTCAGTACGGCGGTAGCGCTGACTTTAGCAGGAACAACAGTAACGATTACCGCGCAGCTGTATGAATCGACCACACCGGACAATACGTTCACACCGATTGCGGGTACCCTTGTCACTCTGGCGCCTGCCTTGACTGGTATTCTCGCCCTCGGTGCCGCATCCAATGGCGTTTTGACCGGGCTGAGCATTCCGGTTACCGCGGAAACGCGTTTGCTGATGGTTTATTCTATTACCGTGACGGGTGTCAATCTGATCAATACCGTTGCCGGTTATGCCAGTGCCGGTGTGACCATCGCTTAAACGCATCTCACAAAAAAATAATATTTTGATCGTTTGGCCTCTCCAAAAGGGGGAGACCAAACGATTTACATACTTATGAGAAGAGGGTGCGAAATTGAACCGGTATAAAATCTGCGTTTATGCCATTACAAAAAACGAGGAAAAGTTCGTTGACCGCTGGATGGATGCGGTCAGCGAGGCGGATCTGGTGGTTGTAACGGACACGGGCTCCACGGACAGAACGGTGGAAAAGCTCCGGGAAAGAGGGGCTGTTGTTTATGTGGAAACCATCAGCCCCTGGCGATTCGACGTGGCGAGAAATCTGGCCATGGACCATATTCCCGAGGATGTGGATATCTGCGTTTCCAATGATCTGGATGAAGTATTTGAAGGAGGGTGGAGGGAGAAACTGGAAAACGCATGGCTCCCTGTCTATACACGCGCAAGGTATCTGTTTACATGGAGCCGCAACAGCGACGGGACATACGGCAAGCAGTTCACAATGGAGAAAATACACCGGCGGCATGGCTTCCGCTGGGTGCATCCGGTCCATGAGGTCTTGGCCTATAGCGGCGAGGACCCGGACAGAACGGTATGGGTTCCCGGCCTGGTGCTGAATCACTATCCGGATGTCAGTAAACCCAGAAGCCAGTACCTGCCCCTGCTTGAGCTGTCCGCCAAAGAAAATCCGCAGGACGACCGGGTCGCCTTCTGGCTTGGCCGGGAATACATGTATAAGGGAATGCTCGACAAAAGTATCGAAACGTTGAGCAATTACCTGAAGATGCCAACCGCCCTCTGGAATGAGGAGCGGTGCGCCGCCATGCGCTTTATCGCAAGCTGTTACCAGGCAAAGGAAGATAGAAATGCGGCCCGTCTGTGGCTGTTCAGGGCGATTGCCGAATGCCCCACGATCCGGGAGCCCTATTACCAGATGGCCCAGCTCGGGTACCAGACGAACGACTGGCCCCTTGTCTTTTTTATGGTCAGTGAGGCGCTGAAAATCACGGAAAAATCGGGCAGCTATCTGTTTGAGCAGGCCGCGTGGGGATATTCGCTGTACGACCTTGGGGCGATCAGCGCTTACCGGCTGGGACTGTACCGGTTGTCCTGCGATTACGCTACCCGGGCGTGCGAACTGCAGCCGGGCGACGAGCGCCTGAAAAAGAACCTGGAACTGATTAAGCTGAAGCTTCCCGAGGCTCAGCCGGACCCGAAAGCTTGAGGTGATCTTTTGAAAAAATATCGAATTTGCGTGTATGCAATCTGCAAGAATGAAGAAAAGTTCGTCGACCGCTGGATGGATTCCATGGGGGAGGCGGACGCGGTCGTTGTGACGGACACGGGTTCCGCCGACGGCACCGTTGAAAAATTGAGGGAACGCGGCGCGGTGGTGTACTCGGAAGAAGTAAAGCCGTGGCGGTTCGACGTGGCACGCAACCTGTCCCTCAATCATGTTCCCGAAGACGCCGATGTCTGCGTGTGCACCGATCTTGACGAAGTATTTACCAAAGGATGGCGCGACTGCGTGGAAAAAGCGTGGCAGCCCGGCACCACCATGGGAAAATACCTTTACAACTGGAGCCTGAAAGCGGACGGCACGCCCGACGTGCAGTTCAGCTATTTTAAAATTCATGACAGACACAGCTACAAATGGGCTTATCCCGTTCACGAGTGTCTGAAATATGTCGGACCCGGACCGGAAAAAATCATCTACATCACCGGAATGGAGCTGAATCATTACCCGGACGCCGGAAAATCCCGGGGGTCTTATCTGCCTTTGCTGGAGCTTGCGGCAAAGGAAACGCCTCAGGACGACCGTGTGGCGTATTACCTTGGGCGGGAATATCTGTACAAGGGCATGTGGAACGAATGCATTGCGGAATTAAAAAGGCATCTGGCGCTGCCGTCCTCCATCTGGAAAGAGGAACGGTGCGCGTCCATGCGCTGGATCGCAAAGTCCTACGTCGGCCTTTCCAATCTGACAGAGGCTTTCAGCTGGTATTGCCGTGCCATCACGGAGGCGCCTCATATGCGCGAACCCTATGTGGAATGCGCCCAAATGGCCTATCAGACAGCAAACTGGCCCATGGCGTACTATATGGCGGCGGAAGCGCTGAAGATCAAGCAGAAATCCATGGTCTATGTCAACATGGGATACGCGTGGGATTATACGCCGGATGACCTGTGCGCGATCGCCTGCTACCGGCTCGGCATGTACGGGGAAGCCCTTGCCCACGCAAAGGCTGCGCTGGCGTTCAGCCCCAAGGACGAAAGGCTGAAAAACAACCTCAGGCTGATTGAGCTGAAAGCAAATCATTAAAAGGGGTGTGGGGACAGCTTTTCAGCAGTGGTAAACGTTCCAATATTCGCATATATAAATAAAAACAGGGCATTGACGAAGGGAAACCGCGGTTTTGCACAGAAAGATGGGTGCAGGTATGAAGGTGGTCATTCTTTGCGGAGGAAAAGGCACGCGTATGCGGGAGGAGACGGAGTTTCGCCCCAAGCCCCTGGTGGAGGTGGGCGAAAATCCGATTATCTGGCACATTATGAAAACCTATTCCTATTACGGAATCAACGATTTCATTCTGTGCGTGGGGTACAAAGGCGATATGATCAAGCGGTATTTTATGGAAATGCGGTGGCGGAACAATGATTTCACCGTAAAGATGGGAACACAGGAAGCTGTGGAATATCATACCGCCGGGGAAGAGGACTGGAACGTTACGGTTGTGGACACCGGGGCGGAAACGCAAACCGGCGGCCGGATCAAACAGATCGAGAAATATATTGGCGACGATGAGGATTTTATGCTGACATACGGCGACGGGCTGAGCGACGTCAATATCCGCAAGCTCTATGTCTATCATAAAAATACCGGGAAAATCGCGACTCTGACCGGCGTAAGCCCGAATTCGCCCTTTGGGGTGATCGAAACGCAGGACGGGATCGTGACCGCGTTTAAGGAAAAGCCGGTATTGGAGGACACCATCAACGGCGGCTATATGGTTCTGAATCGCAGGGTGTTTGAATATCTGCCGGTAGAGGACTGCGCTTTTGAGCAGGAGCCTTTGCACAGGCTTGCCCTTGACCACGAGCTCGCCGTTTACAGGCACGGCGGCTTCTGGACGGCGATTGATACTTACAAGGATGTGGAAAAGGTCAATATGCTATGGAAAACGGGGGAGACGCCATGGAAGAAATGGAAATAGACCTGAACAGAATGTTCGGGGGCTTTTACCGCGGGAAAAATGTGATGGTCACCGGACACACGGGCTTTAAGGGTTCCTGGCTTTGTCTGTGGCTTTATTTGCTGGGCGCAAGGGTGGTCGGCTACGCGCTGGATTCCCCGGCGGAAAACGGGAATTTCAGCCTGTGCGGGCTGCGGCACAGAATGGTGGATATCCGCGGGGACATCCGCGACGGGGCGAGGCTCAAGCAGATTTTCGACCTGTACGAGCCGGAAATCGTGTTTCACCTTGCCGCCCAGCCCATTGTCCGCCGTTCCTATGAGATCCCGGGGGAAACGTTTGAGACCAATGTTATGGGAACCGTGGAGGTGCTGGAAAACATCCGGCTTTCCCAGACCGTAAAAACAGGCGTGATCGTCACGTCCGACAAATGCTATGAAAACAGGGAGCAGCTCTGGGGCTATCGGGAAGGGGACGCGCTGGGCGGGTATGATCCGTACAGCGCCAGCAAGGGCTGCGCGGAGCTTGTTACAGCCGCGTACCGGAGCTCCTTTTTCAGTACCCGCCCCGGGAAATGCGTTTCTACCGCGCGGGCGGGCAACGTGTTCGGGGGAGGGGACTGGGCGGAAGACCGGCTCGTTCCCGACTGTATCCGCGCCCTGCAGTCCCACGGCCCCATTATGCTCCGAAATCCCGAGTCTGTCCGGCCGTGGCAGCATGTTCTGGAACCGCTTTACGGCTATCTTCTGCTGGCGTATCAAATGGCGGAGAAGGGGTCGCGGTACACGGGGGCGTGGAATTTCGGTCCGGATGCGGATTCCGTTGTCCCGGTCAGCCGGCTGGCCGACGAGCTGATCTCGCTGTGGGGAAGCGGGGAATGGGTGGACTGCTCGGAATATACGTCCCTGCATGAGACCGCTATGCTGAGCCTTGACTGCACCAAAGCGAAGACATTTCTCGGGTGGAAGCCCCGTATGAACCTGAAGAAAGCATTGGAATATACCGTGGAGTGGTACCGAAATTACCGCAGGGAGGACGTTTACGCCCTTTGCAGAAGACAGATCGCCTCTTACTCCGCGGCGTGCATGGAATCGGCTCCGGAATGACGGGGAGGTGAGGCTGCTTTGAAACTGTCCGATTATATTGCGGAGTTTTTGGCGGAATACGGCTGTACTTATGTGTTCGGCTATCAGGGCGGCGCCGTGACCCATCTGGTGGATTCCCTGTACCGGCGTAGCGACCTCCGGTTTATCGCCGCCTGCAACGAGCAGGGGGCCGCTTTTGCCGCGGAGGGCTACGCGAGAGTACGCAACGACATCGGCGTGGCGGTCGCGACCAGCGGCCCCGGCGCTACCAATCTGATCACGGGGATCGGCAGCGCGTATTTCGATTCCATCCCGTGCCTTTACCTGACCGGTCAGGTCAATACCTATGAATATAAGGGGAATCTTCCCATCCGGCAGAGGGGCTTTCAGGAAACCGATATCGTCAGTGTTGTCACGCCGGTTGTCAAATACGCCGTGCGCATCACGGACCCCCAAAAAATCCGTTATGAGCTGGAAAAGGCGGTACATATCGCCAATTCCGGCAGGAAGGGTCCCGTTTTACTGGATATCCCCATGGATGTCCAGCGGGCGGAGGTGGAAACCGGCGCTCTTGAGGGATACGAGGAAGCCGGAAAAACGGGGGACTCGTTCAGCCCGGAAAAGGTTGTGGAGTATTTTCGGCGCGCCCGCAGGCCGGTTCTGCTGGCCGGCGGCGGGGTGCGGCTTTCCGGCGCTCAGGAGCTTTTCAGCCGCTTTGCCGAGGCGACGGGAATCCCGGTGGTCAGCTCGCTGATGGGGCGTGACGCATACGACGGCACCCATGACAATTATTTCGGGATGATCGGTGTGTACGGCAACCGCTGCGCCAATCTGGCCATTGCCAACAGCGACCTGATCCTTGCACTCGGCACAAGGCTGGACACCCGCCAGACCGGCACCAACGTGGGCAGCTTTGCGCGCGGGGCTCGGCTAGTCCGGGTGGATATCGACGGGAATGAGCTGAGCAGGAAGGTCAAAGAGAATGAGGTTGCCATTGCCATGGACGCGGGGCGGTTCCTTGCAGAAATGCGCGGACACATCCATCAGATCCCCGCCGGGGAGTATGCTTACGGCCCGTGGATCGAGCGGGTCAAGGGCTACAGGAAGCGTTACCCGTTTGTGGAGAAGCCGGCAATGCCGGATCCCAATTATATCCTTTCCCTGATTTCCGCCATGACGGAGGAAAATGATATTCTTTGTCTAGACGTCGGGCAGAACCAGATGTGGGCGGCGCAGTCCATGACCGTTCGGAAAGGACAGCGGATGCTGATTTCCGGGGGAATGGGAGCGATGGGCTTTTCCCTGCCGGCGGCAATCGGCGCAAGCTTTGGAAAGCGGAGCGGGGGAGCCGTCCTTTCCATCAACGGGGACGGTGGGCTGCAGATGAACATTCAGGAGCTGGAGACCGTCAAGCGGAACCGGATTCCCGTGAAGATCATCGTTATGAACAACCGCTGCCTGGGGATGATCCGCCATTTTCAGGAGCAGTATTTTGAAAACCGCTTCTGTGCCACTGTAAAGGATTACGAAGCCCCGGACTTTTGCAGAATTGCAAAGGCCTACGGCATTGCGGGCGTCCGGGTGGAAACGCTGGAAGAGCTTTTCGCCGTCCGGCCCCTGCTGGAGTCCAACGACCCCGTCCTGATCGACATCCGGCTCGAGCAGAATACACAGGTGTGGCCGAAGCTGTCCGTCAACCGGCCCATTGAAGACCAGGAGCCGCTGCTGCCGCGGACGGAGCTTGCGGAAAATATGCTGATCAGACTCTATGACGGCGGGGGGAGAGAATGACGATGCGCCATTATAAAAAGTATGTGAAAAAAACATTGGACGCGATCAAACGGATCAGCCCTTACGAGCCGTTTCTCTATCTTCCCGTTTATGACCGGCACGGAATCATGCAGGGATACCTGCGTCCCATCACAAAGGAGTACCGCTATGCGATTCCGGACTGCGCCGCCCTGTTTGCCGGATGGCGCAATGAAAACTCCCATATGTCCCCGGCTCGGTTTGAAGCGACCGCTGAAAGCACCGAAAAATGGCTGAACGGAATTATCGCGCGGAAGGACCGGGTCCTGTTCCTGATTGTAGCTGCGGACGGCGCGAGGGTGGGGCATATCGGCTTTTCGTCTTTTGACTACCGCCGACGCTCCTGTGAAATCGACGCCGTCGTCCGAGGACTGAAAATCGGGTATCCGGGGATGATGACGTTTGCGCTGAATACGCTGATCCGCTGGGGACTCGGCAAATTGAAGCTCCGACAGGTGCGGCTGCGCGTACTGTCCGACAATACGCGGGCAATCACCTTTTACAGGAGGAACGGCTTTGACCCGTCGGGGGACATTCCCCTTTACCGGGCTTTCACCTCACAGGGCGAAGCCTGGTCGGAAACAAAGATCAAACGCTGTCAACGGGCGGAAAAGCATTATATGCAGATGAAACTCGATATCAAAAAATGGAAGCGGCAAAATGATACCGTTTCCATTTGAAGGAGGCTTTGCCTTGGGGAAAAAGATCAGCTTTGCGGGGCCGTCCATTACGGAAAAAGAGGTGGCCTACGTCACGGATGCGGTTCGGAACGGATGGTACGAAAATTTCGACGGGTACATCAGAAAGCTGGAAAGAGCGTTTGCGGATTACGTCGGGGTCAAATATGCCATTGCGACCCACTGCTGCACCCATGCGCTGCACCTTGCCGCGGCCGCCGTAGGGCTGAAAGTGGGGGACGAAGTGATTGTCACCGATTTCAGCTGGGTGGCGACGGCATATGCCGTTTCTTATACCGGCGCGGACTGCGTCTTTGTGGACATTGACCCGGACACCTGGACGATCGATCCGGCGTGTATCCGAAAGGCCGTTACGAAAAAGACAAAGGCCGTCATGCTGGTGCATACGTTCGGGCACCCTGCCGAAATGGATGAGATCATGAGCATTGCGAAGGAATACGGCCTCTTTGTCATAGAGGACGCCGCGCCCGCCATCGGCGCGCAGTACCACGGAAAGCCGGTCGGCGGCTTCGGCGACGTCGCCTGCTTCAGCTTTCAGGGCGCAAAGATGACGGTCAGCGGGGAAGGCGGCATGCTTCTGACCGACAACGAGGATATCTACCAGCGCGCAAAGCTTCTGGCAGACATGGGCCGCACCGACCGCGAGGCTGTTTTCTGGTCGGACCTTCTGGGCTTTGAATATGTTATGAGCAATGTTTCCGCGTCGCTTGCCCTTGCACAGCTGGAACGCGTGGAGGAGCTGATCGCGAAAAAAAGGCAGATTTTCAACTGGTACGATACCCGTCTGAAAGAGGTGAAAGGGTTGAAAATCGTCAGGGAAAAGCCGGGCTGCAGAAGTAATTACTGCTATCCTTCGCTTCTGCTGGAGGATTCGGTAACGGCGGATAGGGACGAAATTCTTACTGGGCTAAGGAAGCTGAATATTCATGCGCGTCCCGGATTTCCGCAGATGAGCCGGTTTCCCGTCTACAAACAGCGCTTTGAAAACCCGGTTGCCGCGCTTGTGGAAAAACGCGGAATTTCCCTGCCGTCGGCGGCCAATCTGGAAGAGGACGATATTGAGTTCGTGTGTTCCAGCCTGACAGGGCTGATGCAGGGGGGCTGATATGGAGGAGCGTATGGAAGCGGAGCAAAAGCTCCGGCAGGAAATCCTCGACCGTGTCGCCCGTATTTATGAGCTCAGGGAACAGGACAGACCATTTGTCCCGGGAAAAACAAGGGTGCATTATTCCGGCAGGGTATTTGATGAAAAGGAAATGCAGGCCATGGTCGACAGCGTGCTGGACTTTTGGCTGACGCTGGGGCCGAAGGGCAAAGAGTTTCTCACACAGTTCCTTTCCCATACCGGAATGCGGTACGGACTGGTCGTCAATTCCGGGTCATCCGCCAATCTGGTCGCGGTCGGGGCGCTGTGCTCGCCCCGGCTGGAAAATCCGCTCAGACCGGGGGACGAAGTGATTACCCCGGCGCTTGCCTTTCCCACTACGCTGAATCCCCTCCTGCAAAACGGGCTTGTCCCTGTCTTTGTCGATGTTGAGGAGGGTACCTATAATCTGGACGCCGGTCTGCTCGAAGACGCACGGTCGGACCGTACCCGCGCGGTTGTGCTGGCCCACACGCTCGGCAATCCCGCGCAGATGGACGCGGTCATGGACTTTGCGCGCCGCTATGATCTCTATGTCATTGAGGACACCTGCGACGCGCTGGATTCCCGTTATGACGGGAAGCTCTGCGGCACCTTCGGCGATTTTTCGACCTACAGCTTTTACGCCGCCCACCATATCACCATGGGGGAAGGGGGCGCGGTGCTGACCAACCGACTCGACCTGTACCGTCAGGCCCTGTCCCTGCGCGACTGGGGGCGGGACTGCTTTTGCCAGACGGGCGAGCAGGACCCCAACGGTGCCTGTGGGCACCGGTTCGACCACAGTTATGAAAGCCTGCCGTACGGCTACGACCATAAATATGTATACGGCAATATTGGCTATAATCTGAAGCCGCTCGACATTCAGTGTGCCATGGGGATTGAACAGCTGAAAAAGCTGCCGTCCTTCAGCGAAAAGCGGAAGCGGAATTTCCGGCGGCTGTACGGCGCGCTGGAAAAATATCGGGACAGCTTTCTTCTGCCGCGCTCTCTGCCGAAAGCCGACCCCTCGTGGTTCGCCCTGCCGCTGACGGTCAGAAAGGAAGCCGCGTTTACCCGCAGGGACATTGTCCGGTTTCTGGAGGAAAACCAGATCGAAACGCGGATGCTGTTTGCGGGGAATATTTTACGCCACCCCGGTTACCGGAATATCCGGCACCGGATCTGCGGCAGTCTGGAGCACACGGACGATGTTCTTCTCAATACCTTTTTTATCGGCGTGTATCCGGGGCTGAGTGACGAAATGATCGAGTATGTTATCCGGACGATCGACCGGTTTATGTCCTGATTTCAGCCGGAACCGGCACAAGAAAGCGGTGATGAATACGGAACCTGTACCAACAAAACTGGAAGACCGGCATACGCCGGTCGTGAGCGTTGTCTTGCTCGCTTACAACCATCTCAATTATACGAAGCTGTGTGTGGAAAGCCTGTTCCAATATACCTCCCATATCGATTTTGAGCTGATTACCGTCAACAACGGCTCCACGGACGGGACGGAAGAGTTCTTCAACAGCCTGCCCAACAGCAAAAAAATCAGTTTCCCCGAAAATGTCGGGGTGGACAAAGCCGTTAACTGCGGGTTCAGAATCGCAGAGGGGAAATATACCCTGAATCTGAGCAACGACATTGTCGTTACCGCCCACTGGCTTGACAACCTGATTGCCTGTATGGAATCCGACGAAAAAATCGGAATGGTCGTGCCCGTGTGCAGCGCGTCCTCCAACGGGCAGCAGGTAGATCTTCCCTATCAGTCGATTCCTGAAATGCAGCGAGTCGCTCAGGCGTACAACGTAAGCAACCCGTGTCTTTGGGAAGAGAAGATGAAGCTTGTCACCTATACCGGCCTGTTTCGCACGAGTCTGCAGAAGGAGCTGGGCGGATTTGACGAGGATTTCAATCCCGGGGCCTATGACGACGACGCCATTAGCTTCCGCATCCGCAGGAAGGGTTATAAACTCATTTTGGCAAAAGACACATTTGTGCATCATTTCGGTTCCGTGACCTTTCAGGCGGAATATGCGAAAAATAATCTGGCGCAAAGAAATCTGAATCTGTTTATCAGCAAATTCGGCGTCCATCCGTGGCAGGCCGCCTTTATTGACGACACGCTTCTGACCGTACTGAACTACGGCGGCGGCAGCGGCAAAAACATTCTGGGAATCGGCATGTCCTGCGGCGCGACCTTGCTTCAGATCAAAAATTTATTAAAGGAAAAGGGTGCGTCCGATATCAGGCTATATTATCTTTCCGAAAAGGAAGAGAACATGGCCGACCTTTCTTCCGTCTGCGAATACTGCACGCATGCGGATATGGACGCTCTGGTGCCTCTGTTCGGTTCAAGAACCTATGACATCATCGTTCTGGAAAACGAAATGGATCAAGTCGGCGACCTGGAGGGACTGACCGGCGACCTGAAAGGAATCCTGAAGGACGGTGGGCAGATTGTCTGCACCGCGCCGACGGAGGAGCTTCATGCGCGTATCAAAACGCTTTTCGGGAGTCTGGGGATGGCTGAGGTGAAAAATGCCCGCGGCTATTATTATTGCTTTTTGAATCAAAAGACGGAGGTCTGAAAAGCGTTTCGCTTTTCAGACCTCCTTTACAAATGTTTCAGGATTTGCTCCATGCTACATGACTCTGACTGGAAATACCGCATCGACAATGCCGATGACCAAAGCTCCCAGAATGGCGCCGATAATCGAAACGCTCATGCCGGGGACTAAAAATTGTGCGACGTAGATGATAATTGCGGATATAATAAATCCTTTCAATCCCTTCCCAAAGGGAGCTGCATCCACTTTCATCATCTTTTCCACCAGATAGTCAATCACGCTGATGACTACTGCAGCAAGCAGAAATGACCATAATCCTTGGATGGAAAAGCCCGGGGTCAAAAACGATACGACTGCAAGAACGACTGCTGTAATAATCATTCGGCCAAACCAGCGGAGAAATTCCGAACCGGTTGACTGCGTTGAATGCTCGGTATCCATATGCCCTTCGTGTGTCATTTATTCATCCCTCCTGTACCGCACGCAAAATGGATTTGGTACGGACAGATATAGTTTTGACGAAA